>JAUJND010000148.1 GCA_030446505.1 Chroococcidiopsidaceae cyanobacterium YX2bin18
CTCGGCGTGAAGTGCGTCAAATGGCTGATGAGTGGACAGCTATGTCTTCAGAGTTACTGCCAGATACAGTTAAAGCTAAAGCAGCTGATAATTCCCTTCCTAGCCGTTACCTTGCCCCACTAGTACGAGAGATGGAAAAATTACCCGAATCTCATCAGACAATATTGCGGCGGGAAGTGGCGGAAAATCCTGATGTAGATACGCTTAAACAAGTAACTACAGAGGCGCGTTACTTAGCAAAATATCTGGATGCTGCTGCCAATGTCCAAGCCCTTAATGGCGATTCCTTGGACTTAGAAAAGGCGCTAGAGGAAGCATTGCGATTGAACTGTATCAACATAGCAGCTGACCTAGTTAATCAAGCTTCCCAGATGGAACAAACTATTGCCAAACTATACAGAACCTGGAAAAAAATTAGCAGCTTGGCAGATCGATTATATGTGGATACAGGCGCAAGTACACCCAATCTACGATTACTTTTAGGTTGCCTAGAACACCTTGGTGGTGAAGTAATGGAAGTCAGTCTGGGTGCTAACAGTGAACGTACTATCCGCCTGCAAATTCAGGAAGACACATCAATTAATTAACTCAGCCTCACCTTCTGCGCCAGAAATTTTTTAGCTGCCTTTTGAGATAACCCAAACTCAAGTAACGTCGATATCTTTGAGCGGCTTCTTTGCCTACCAATATTAAACCTAGCCAGAACAAAACTTCTGCTACAACAGCTAGCACCGGAACTACTAGCGCTTTTTGAGTAATTGAGAGCGGCAACAATGGCACAATCAAGATAATTGCTAACCAAGGTAAAAACGAGATCACAATTAAACCCAAACCTAGTTTTTGCATACCTCTGCGTTGAGTGCTGCCTTCTGGTTTCTTCAATTTTTAATTCCAGTCGTAGCAATGCCGCGAATAAATTGACGTTGACCGACAACAAACAGTACTAGTACAGGTATAGTAGCGATCGCCACTGCTGCCATTAGTAGTGACCAGTTATTTGTAAATTGCTCCTGAAACTCTGCCAAAGCTAGTTGCACCGTCCTTAACTCTGGTCGAGTAGTAAAGACTAAGGGCTTAAATAAATCATTCCATTCCCCACTAAAAGTAAATAAAAACAGCGTCACCAAAGCTGGACGAGATAGAGGTAACATCACCCGCCATAAAATTTGCAACTGATTCGCGCCGTCAAGCGCAGCTGCTTCTTCCAACTCGACTGGAACGGTGAGGAAATACTGTCGCAGTAAGAAAATCCCCAAGCCGTTAACAGCCGTAGGTAAAATCAGCGCCCCATAGGTGTTGATTAAATGTCCCCACTTAAGAACTAAAAACACAGGAATCACCAATAGCTGAAATGGAATTACCAGCGTTGCCAAAATAATTAGCAGCAGAACTTGTCGCCCCTGAAATTTCAGGCGGGCAAGGGCGTAACCTGCTAGTGCCGAGGTAATAACTTGAAAACCAGTTACCCCAAGCGCGACTAGAGTAGAATTGGCAAAAGCTAAGAGGAACTTGCCTCGCAACCAAGCGTCCTTGTAATTAATCAAAGATAAGTGATTACTTTTGAAAAGTTCAGGAGTTTTACTAGAGGAAGCAAAGGAGGTAACAAAGACAATCCCCAAGGGCAAGATTACTATCAATGCCCCCAGCAGTAGCACAACCAAAACCCAGGATTTCCCCAACCCAGATGCAACACTGTTGTTGAGATGTCTCTTAGGCATTTATACGATTTAACTCTATAATCTTAAAATCAAAGGTAATATTCTTTCAATTAGAAAATATTGCACGACTAATGTAATAAATACCATAGGAATTTGTTAAGTTTAATCTTGCATGACGATTAACGAAAGTTACAGAGTAGACATTCATATCAGTTAATTTACGCAAACAGGAGACAACCGACCTATGCAGCAACTTGCTGCCACCTCCGAACTTGATTTCCACAGCGAAACCTACAAAGATGCCTACAGCCGCATCAATGCGATTGTAATTGAAGGGGAACAAGAAGCCCATGAAAATTACATCCGCCTTGGTGAAATGCTACCGGAACTTAAGGATGATCTGATTCGCTTATCCAAAATGGAGAGTCGCCACAAAAAAGGGTTTGAAGCCTGTGGGCGCAATCTTCAGGTAACGCCGGATCTGGAATTTGCGCGTGCATTCTTTGCCGGGTTGCACCAAAATTTCCAAGAAGCAGCAGCTGAAGGGCGAGTTGTTACTTGCTTGCTGATTCAGTCACTGATTATTGAATGTTTTGCGATCGCTGCTTACAACATCTATATCCCCGTTGCTGACGACTTCGCCCGCAAGATTACTGAAGGCGTTGTTAAAGACGAGTACAGCCATCTCAACTTTGGTGAAGTTTGGCTGAAAGACCACTTTGAACACTCCAAAGCTGAACTAGAGCAAGCCAATCGCCAGAACCTTCCTATAGTTTGGAAGATGCTTAATCAGGTGGAGGGTGATGCCCACACTTTGGCGATGGAAAAAGAAGCTTTAGTTGAAGACTTTATGATCCAGTACGGCGAAGCCCTTAGCAATATAGGTTTCACTACTCGCGACATCATGCGGATGTCAGCATATGGATTGACTGCTGCTTAACCAAAGTAGGGGCAACTCATATCTACTTAGGGTACCGAAGAGTATTGTCCCTATTACGCGCTCAGTCCCGCAGAAATTTGACAGTAGCAAGCACATACACAACAGAACCGACCAGCACTATAGCTGACTGGCTGGTAGTTTTGTGTAATATTTTTAAAGCGAGGTCACTAGGCTCAACGAGGGAGCGCGCTGTGGGGGGCGGGGGGGGGGGGTGGAGCGGGTGGTGGGGGGGGCT
>JAUJND010000149.1 GCA_030446505.1 Chroococcidiopsidaceae cyanobacterium YX2bin18
CATCCATTCTCAATGAGGCGCGATCGTATTTTGCATCCAAAATTACTGGGAACCCCTGATTCGCCAACATCATTCCCAACACTAGGAGACGTTCATAAGTCTTTTTTGTCATCTGCGCTGTATAAAGCTCGTCGCCACCGCGCTCAAAAAGCTCAATTCCACCCAGATGCTTCCGCACTGCATCTGAGCGGATGTGAATTGCATTTAATTGACGAGCTAAATGCCGTGCTACTGTACTTTTTCCAGCACCAGACAACCCAGACATGAGAATCAGCTTACCTTGACGGGGTTTAGTGTACTGCCAAGCCAACTGATAATATTCGGCAGCTGTTACTTCCGCCTCCTCCTTAGCGGCAAGTGACACAGTGGGGTCATCTAATAAAAAGGAAGTTACCTTAGCGCGGACATACGCCTGGCGACTTAAATACAATGGCAATACCTGCAACCCTTCCCAGTCGCCAGTCTGCTCTACATACCTATTTAAAAAGGCATTGCCCAAATCTGGACGCTGCCGCGCCTCCAAATCCATTACTGTAAATGCCACATCGTACATGACATCGACAAAGCGAAACGGCTCATTGAACTCAATGCAGTCAAATAGCAGGATTTTGTCTTGCCACAAACAGATATTTCTCAGGTGTAAATCCCCGTGACATTCTCGAATCCAGTTATTTTTGATTCTGCTAGTAAATAGCTGCGAGTTCTCTGCGAAAAACCTATCCGTGTAAAGCTTTGTTTCCTCAAACTGAACTTGGCTTTGAGGACCACCAATATATTTCTTAGTTTGCTCGTAATTCTCGTCAAGAGCAACACGCACCTGAGTAACTTCACCAAATGTCTGAATATAATCATTCGTCTGAGATGTGGCATGATATTGTGCCACCACTGTTCCCAATTCATCCATCTGCGTTTCACTCAGCAAGCCAAGCTCAAACATTGTGATAAATAATGCCTCTTGCGGAAAGGAGCGCATCTTCAGTGCGTATTCCACAGGCTTCCCTGTTCCACCCAAATGAAATTGGTTTTCAACCTGAGTAATCGGCAACACTTCTAGGTAAAGCTCAGACGCTCCCCGCTGATTTAGTCGAAATTCTTCAGCACAAAAATGCTGACGCTTTTCTAATGTTGAATAGTCCAAAAAGCCAAAATTCACTTGCTTTTTGAGTTTATATGCATAATCGCCGCTCAACAGCACATAGGAAACGTGCGTCTGAATTAGCTCAATTGGTGACTTTACCGGGTGAGGATAAAACTCCGGCTGTAACATCTGCTGAATTAAGGGAGGAAATTCTGTCATGTTCTTGGGGTGAAACGGCAATCACAGGGATTGCCCCTACTACTTCTTTGTGGCTTATGAAAATAAAAAACCAGGGGCTAACCCCTGGTTTTATCAACAACGAAGACAAATATCAGCTAGCAGCTTCTGACTCTGTGTCTTCCAGTTCAGCAACTTCAGCTTCCGCACCTGCTGCACGATCTAATACCTTAACAACAATTTGACTGGACTCAATTAGAGATGTAACACCCTCCGGTAAAGTTAAATCCTCGATGTGTATACTCTCTCCAACGTGTAAGTTAGAGACATCAATTTCAATTGCATTTGGGATATTCTCAGGCGCACATCGTACCTGAAGTTCGGTGATCACGGTGTCTAAGATGCCACCTTCTAGTTTGACACCGATCGCTTCTCCCTCAAAATGGAGCGGCACTTCCACATCAGTGTCACCATGACCCGCCACGGCAAAAAAGCTGAGGTGGTAAGGTGAACCCTTGGCGGGATGGGTCTGAACTTCTCGAAGCAATGTTTTACCACGCCAGGGAATGTCAGAAACATTTAGCTCAATCAGCGTGTTATTAACAGCACCCCGTTTCAGCAGGCGTTCAACTATTTTGGCATCAAGGGTCAGAGCAATTGATTCTGTACCTTTATGACCATACAAATTTGCCGGAATTAACCCAGAGCGCCGTAAGGCTCTTGGTTTACTTCCGGCTTCCCGCTTTTGACATTCGACTATCAGTTCCATAAGAGTTATATCGGCTTTGGTTGAATACTTATTTATTGTCAGCGCTTTCTTAGCAGGGGTGCGGAGGAGTAGGGGAAAATTTTCCCTTTTCTCCCAACTATTGACAATTCACACTTTAGACACTGGTGTACCGTTAACGTGCAACAGAGCGCGTTTAGGACCGTGGATGGGGTCTTCTACAATGATGGTCTGATCACGACTAGCGCCAAGGGAAACGATCGCGATTGGGACTTCCATCAACTCTGCTAAAAACTTGAGATAGTCTAGTGCTTGTTGTGGTAAGTCTTCTAAAGAGCGGCAGTCAGCCGTTGACTGTTGCCAGCCAGGTAGGGTTTTATAAATGGGGCGACACTTAGCAAAGTAGCGAGCGTTACTAGGAAAGTCTTCGCAGCGAAGATCGTCGATTTCGTAGGCAACGCAAACCTTAATTTCCTTTAGTTCATCCAAAACATCCAATTTGGTAATTGCCAGACAATCCATGCCATTAATCCGGACGGCGTAACGACCTATTACGGCATCAAACCAACCACAGCGTCGCTTACGTCCTGTTGTAGTACCAAATTCAGCACCGCGATCGCATAAGGTTTCGCCTACTTCCCCATCTAGTTCAGTGGGAAAAGGTCCCTCTCCAACTCTCGTCGTATAGGCTTTTGCTACACCAATCACGCGATCAATCATTGTCGGACCTACGCCAGTACCTACACAAGCTCCTCCAGCTACAGGATTAGAGGAAGTTACGTAAGGATAAGTACCGTGATCCAGATCAAGCAGCGTGCCTTGCGCTCCTTCAAATAAAAT
>JAUJND010000150.1 GCA_030446505.1 Chroococcidiopsidaceae cyanobacterium YX2bin18
ATTGCGATTACTCCGCATCCACTGACCTACCAAATCAATATATAAGAGAAGATTATTTAGCCAAACTTGGCTATACAAACCTACCCAAAAGTTGCTATGACGGCGTTGAATTCGGCGGGGTTCTTTAAGACGGCAAATATAACGCTCAACACCTGCTGTTCTAATGTCTACGCCTTGAATAATTGCACTTGTATAGGCAATAGCAATGAGTAAAACAATTCCAGATAAACGTGCTTCAGTTGCATGACATCCTTCAAGATTATAACCACCACTTTTACAGTCACGGAACATACACTCGATTCCGCTACGCTGTTGATAAGCAGTTATAGCATATGCAAGGGTTGCAAGATTAGTTAGTAAGAACCAGCCTTCGGTCATTTGTTTTTGGCGGTAGTTTCGCTTCCATTTACATGCTAAGTTAAACTGGCTGAATCCCAGTTGTTTGGTCACGTTAACTCCTGCAAAGAACATAGCCATACCTGGTTTCAATCCCAAGAGCTTTAGCTGCTGTGTAAATTCATTTTGACGACGGATATACTCATTACACCTTAAACGCAGACATATTGATAATCCTTGGTCTTCTAGCCATTTTCCTAGTTCAATAGAGCAAAACTCTCTGTCCCCTAAAACCGTTACTTGGTAGTCTTTTAGTAGAGGCAATACTGTTTGAATTACGGCTTGTTGCTGGGTGAAGCTGCTCTTTCCTTTGTGGGGAATAAACTGCCAATGTAGTGGGATAGCTCGTTGCTGCCAAATAATGCTGACCATTAACAAATTTAATTCCCGCCACTGTGTTCGGTCAACTACAATAATTAATTCTTTGCTAGGGGAAAAATAACTCATTAGTAAGTAGTTGATGAGTGCAAACCAAACTGATGAAATTGCTACCTTTGGAGATATTAAAAACCTTTGCAGTTGGCGACGACGGCTCTCGAATAAATTTGGTAACGGTAGATTGGCAGCAAGTCTTTCCAGCCTTACTTGACGCGCGGCCTTGCAGTAGTTCAACCACAAGATTTAGTAGTGTGTATTGATTTGCATTCAGTACGGAGCGCAAATGAGTCTGATAGAATTTAGGCAACATTTTTTATTTAACTCCCTAAACTATGACTGGGCTTTACTTCTAGCTTCCTGTCACCCCATCAGTATGCACTAAATAATTTATTTAATAAAACTCTTGGTAAGCTATTAATTTATGTGGATATCCATAATATTTTGAGTATGCCAATGTATGTAAGTAACTTCATCAGTAAACTTACGCATTTTTTAAAGTGCTAATGAATTGGTAAGTAATATTACATAAATTACAGGTTTAATTTATTAGTAACTAAGGATGGCAGTTGTTGTAATAGTAGTAGAGTTATCGCAACTATAAATACAAAAATTCCCTACTTTTTAGGCAGGGGAGTTTGCATAACTAGAGCCATAGTTGATTGAACGCTCAATTGTGATAGCAGCGATATAGCTAGGGTTCAACTGCACAAATACATAGAAAGGCTAAAATTAACATTGAGCGCGATCGCTGCTTCTAGTTTCAAACAGAGGTTAGAAGATATGATGAGTTGCGACCTTTACGAACCGCAGCAGGAAGCTCAACCGAAAAAATTTCCCGGAAAGTACACTCAAGCGCAGCGGCTAAAGCGGGGAATCCCAGCTTATACGCCATTTCTACAGATAGATAAAGCGAGGAGCGGATATATTCTCGGCGTGGCTCAGCATTGGCGCAATATAAGATCCCAAGATCTAAATGATCCTCTAATTCATTTGCGAGTCTAATGAGTAGGATTTGACGTTCAGTGGAATCGAAAGTGTCGAGGCGATCGCGAATTTCGGGAATAGTATTTTTGTTCCACTTTAGTAACGTGTATCGAGCAATCAGTTCCTCTGTCTCCGCACCAAGAGTTGATCGTACTTGTTCACGTTTAGCCTCCGTCATCCCCTTCTCTTCAGTCCCGTATTCACCATAAATGTAGGCAGCGTGCAGCAACCCTGCGGCGATCGCGTTTACTGGTGCTCCAAGGCTAGTCAAAATGCTAGCAGTACCAACTAAATGTGCCAGGAAGGGCTTGCCAGAACCTCGAAAGCGACCTGAAAATATCTGCAATGAAAACTGATAAGCATCATAGATATAGCTGAGGTCAGCTTCTGAGTAGTGAGCTAGGCGCAACTGGTTAAACAATTGAATATTCGTTTGCGCGTAGATTGTAACAGGTTTACTTCTAGCCAACCAAAGCTCAATTTCCTTAACCAGGCGCACTTCTAATTTCTTCGTGAAGTTGTTTGAACTAATCATCAAAACTGTCAATCTCCTAAAAGTAGCGAAGTGGAAATAGCTAGAGCTTTCTTTTGGTATGTAGCTCTCTTACGCACACTATCGGCTGCTTTTATTACTTTTTACCTCGGTTCAATCACTGAATTATCAAGTGAGTTTTTTGTGAACATATCTAATTTTCCATGTTCTAACTCTGGGGATCATCTAAAAATTTATTTTTATGAGATATTGGATCATTTCTTAATAAGCTATCAATTCCGCTCGAACTTAAGAAAATGCCTGCCTAAGCTAGTAGCTGAAGCTGATCAAATAACCTGAAATTATTTTCCAGTCCCATGTACAAAGATTTTGATTAAAAGTTGCAGCTTTTCAACTCTTAATCGGCTAGCTTATAGAATAAATTAATAAAGTTAATACCAACGCAATTATACTGAAGCCTTACATTCACTCAAAATTATTTTAATTGTCTACATTAGAGCTACTAGTTTCTACTGAGGTTTTATAAACCCTTGTAATTTCTCCAAGCTTGCCAAAAAATATATGT
>JAUJND010000151.1 GCA_030446505.1 Chroococcidiopsidaceae cyanobacterium YX2bin18
GGGAGTTTTTCTTTTTCCCGCAAGTCACGCAAGTCTCCCCTGCCCGCAAGTCCTAGTGGGACATTCCATCCCAGAGTCAGCGGCGGCTCCGCTCAACATTCAAAAATTAAAACTTATAATTATTTTTAGTTTCCTCAGTTGGTTACTGCCGCGTTACGAGACTCTTGCATTGCCCGCACAAACTGTTCAAATAGGTAGTCGGCATCATGGGGACCGGGACTCGCTTCTGGGTGATACTGCACTGAAAAAAGAGGCAGAGATTTGTGTCGTAAACCAGCAACGGTGCGGTCATTTAGGTTGAGATGGGTAATTTCTACTTCAGCATCTAATAAAGAATCTGGAGCAATTGCAAAGCTGTGATTTTGGCTAGTAATTTCCACTCGTTGCTCTAAACCAGCTGGGTGATTTAGACCGCGATGACCAAATTTGAGCTTGAATGTTTCAGCACCTAGCGCTCTACCCAAGATCTGATGCCCCATACAAATACCAAACACTGGTTTCTGGCTACTTAGGAGTGCCTTTGTTGTCTCAATATCTACAGCAGCTGGATCGCCAGGACCATTAGAAAGAAAAATGCCGTCAGGGTTGTACTTGAGAATTTCTTCTGGTGGAGTGTTAGCAGGAACAACAACGACACGGCAACCGTAACTTGCTAAGCGGCGCAGAATATTCCGTTTAACACCAAAATCAATCGCAACAACGGTAAGTTGCTCACCTTCAAGAGCAGTTGGGTTAAATTCCCAAACTGCTGTGGTAGGGTCAGACCATTCGTAAATATTTGAGGTTGTAACCTCTTGGACAAGATTTAACCCTTTCATGCTAGGGGCTGCTAAAACCTGTTCTAGCAGCTCAGCTTCATCAAGAATTTCAGTGGAAATGCCTCCGTTCATGGCTCCCAGAACCCGAATTTTGCGAGTGAGGGCGCGAGTATCAATGCCGTAAATCCCTGGAATCTGGTGCTGTTTAAGATAGTCAGGCAAGCTAGCAGTCGAGCGCCAGTTACTTGGACGAGGTGAGATGTTACGTGCGATCGCACCCCGCACTTGAGGTCGAGCAGATTCTTCATCTTCTGGGTTGACACCAGTGTTGCCTAGTTCAGGATAAGTAAATAAAACAATTTGCCCACAGTAACTAGGATCTGTCAACACTTCTTGATAGCCTGTCATTCCAGTGTTAAAGACTACTTCCCCAATCGCAGTGATAGTGGAACCAAAAGACCATCCACGATAAGCAGTTCCATCTGCAAGCACAAGCAGAGCCGATTTAGTGTTAGAGGACATAGGTATTTTGAGCTAAAAGCTTGCTGGCACGAGGGTAATTATGCCGTGACTTATTTTCTCTCGATTGTCAACTTGATTTTATCTGAGTAGGCGATGCCTTGGGCAGTAAGCTTCCGCCTTGATAATTAGACTTTTTGTAGAAGTACCTGGTAAATAGAATTCGCGCAGACAAGTTAAATCCGCAGACCAATTGAGCTACTTTAACCTGGGGAAGCAGGTTTTTTTGTATAGCGTTATACTTCAGTCTTGGGAATGACTATTTTATTTTCCGTAGTAAAAGGCAATTTCTTTATCTTTAAGCGGAGCAAAATCTGCATCGAGCAACATCTGGTTGAGTTCTGACTGGGGAATGTGCTTTGCTCCAATTCGGACGATGCGCGATCGCATTGTATTTGATACGCCGCTACGCTGCCTGCCTGCTTCTATATCCATTACCTGGTGGTACAGTTCTAGCTTGGCAGTTGGAATTGGGGAACCGTCAAAATCAACTCCAGCAGCGATTGCTTGATCAATAGCATCAGCGCCTGTAGTTTGAGTACCTGAGTTAGTTTCGGAGGGCATTAATATCTGAAAAACTCTACGAGTGCATTTTACCAGGCGGAAGAACAGGAGAGGAGAATACAGCTAAAATGTATTTTGCTATGCAAGTTTACAGTAACAGCTGACGTATTTCTGCTAATTGCTTGCTCAATGACTGTTGCTTCGCTACTGCTACTAGACGTTGCAACTCGTCTAAACAAAGCGGATCTGCTTCAGAGTCAGGGGTAATTTCATTTGAGCTACTTAACTTAACTACTAGCAAGACTAAGAAACGACGCAATACTTCTCTTTGAGCAGGTGTTAACTCTACATCAGTATCCAAGACAGCTTCTATTAGCTTTTGTCCAGCAATGTCAGCAGCAAGCTGAGATGAAGTAATCGCTTTTTCTTCAGACTTGCGTGTCGCCAAACCACTAATGAATGCCCCCAAGACTGTACCCAGCCATAGTCCTGTTGTGCTACCTTGCCAGATTGCTCCTGGTGTCACCCAAGCTTCACACACAGTTGTTAAAATGCTGTTTCTAGACAAAGTATTTGCCCAGAACAACCCCCAGGGCTGCGTTTGGCAATTGTGTTTGTGGACTTTCAAACTGATTTGTCCACCAACATAGGAACTAAAGAATCCTGATGCCAGTGCCACAAAAGTACAAATTAGAATTCGGGGTGACCGTTTGCTCATCACCCCGTGTTTCGCATCCCAGCGGCAATACCGTTTATTGTTAATAATGCCCCCCGGAGTAACTCACCTTTACTGTAACGAGAGTGGATAATACCAGACGTTGCAGGATTACCGCACTCCCGTAACCGTTTTAGCAAAGATACTTGTAAAAACCCTAGCGGTACAATAGGCCCAGAGAGTCAACATAAAGACAGAAGAAGAACACGATCACAAAAAAACAGCCTCACGAACCCGCGACCGAAAAGGAGCGCGTGAGCTCCCCTGTCCCTTTGCCTTCCCGCTCCGTGTCCGATGTGCGCGCTC
>JAUJND010000152.1 GCA_030446505.1 Chroococcidiopsidaceae cyanobacterium YX2bin18
GCGGCTATTGGTGGAGCTACGCCTTCTACTTCAATTTCTTGCTCAGCTTGAAAATGTGGGTATTGGCTTACACTATTTTGTTGAGGGGAAGCTTCTACCTCCAGTTTGTGAGTAGCACCATCAAAGAACTGCTGCTGCCAAGTCAATTTTCCATTTACATCTGGAATGCCTTGATAAGCAAACGCTAGCCAGTTATTCTCTAGCTGAGTTGTTTTAATGCTAAAGACTACATCAGTTGCAGGTTGATTTGTAATAGTATCAATCGCCTGAACTTGTAAATTAGCAACTTGTCCCACTGTAGCGTGGCTATCTCCTGTTAGTTCTAGTTGTAGTCCTGAAGAAGTTACGACTGGTTTTTCCACCTGAAAATGTTCACGGGTTAAATGAGCATGGGATGCCATTTCAGCGCTGACATTAATTACTAACAAACTAGCGATCGCCACGAGCACTGCACCACTCAACAACAGTCTCACGCGTAGCGGTGCAATTTCTCCTGGCTGGAACACTTGTCGTCCTCCCATAATCAAGCCACCTACTATTCCAACCACGAGCAGAATAATTGCTAGGATGCCAAAATTACGATATTTAACCGAACTTTCTGGAACATCAAACGTTAGGGCTTGCTGAATCTGGTTAAATTGATTGGCAACGATGGGAGTAACATTTACCAATAAGTGATATTTACCCCGAATCGGCAACATCTGCTGGACTTGCAATTCTCCTGTGGGCGCGATCGCCTCTATGTCCAGTAACTTTGTTCCCTCTACAACCGGGAAATCAGTAGGAAAAAAAAGATTTTGCGGCGGAGTCAGAATTTGTAACCTAAATTTGCTATTTCCCAGCAACTTCCCAGCTGGATCAAGAGCTTGCAACGTTAAGCGTACTGGAGACTGGGGCGTAGCTGCTTCAGCTTCAAAAGGTAAAAACTGACCGATGAGAGGCTCAGTAGTCAGGCGAATTGTTGGTTCTGGTGTTCGTGAGAATCCCAGCAGTCCCGATAAAATTAAGCCCATCAAACCAACAGTTGTGATGATGAGCGTTGCAAATCTTTTCAATTTTGACATCTTAGCTTTGGTCTGCTATAGCAACTGACTAATGACAACTAACCGTCAAAGTGTGGTGGCGTAAAGAGTGCATTGAATCATGAACAGCAGGATAAGTAGAAAAGTACACTGTCCAAAGAGTTAAAGCGCACAAGGAAGTATAGAGGGTTAATTGTACAGGCAGAGACAAAGTAATGTGTACTGCTTGTTTTTGGATATTAGCAAGAGTATTTGAAGCTCTCATTGTGTACCTCGCACATAAAGTAGAGTAATCAACGTATCGGCAGGCATTCTGACTTAGAAACCACTGGGGAATGTTGAACTAACTGTTCATTACTCCAATGTGTGTGGATTCATCACAGCTGCGGGACAGCTCCGGGCTTGCACCGGACTTTCCCTGTTACCTCTGTTGGCTGCTCACCACCAGAACCGATCGACTAAGGCAATTATCTTATCACTGTTTTCATTTTTAAACCTAACAAAGTTTTAAGCTATGCACCTGTTATGCTCACTAAAGATGTTAACTAGGTTTCCTGAAAACTCTAGGACAGAGAGAGGTTGCAATTCCAGAATCAACCAAGGATGGTATACTCAGGTAAAAATTTTAGAATTTCAAAGTAGTGATAATACTTCAGTAAGCGCTAATAATATCCTTGAGGTTTTTTATGAACCATGCAGATTCTCGAATTTCTGAAGAAATGGTGCCAGAAGTTTTTGATCTTGCTGCGAGGCTATATGCTGAGAAAAATCGGGGTTATTCCTCAGCAGAACTAATGGAAGCGGGAGCAGAGGTAAAAATTCCGCCAGAGTTCATCCAACAGGCGATCGCGCAGCTGCAATTCCAGCAAATCCAAGTTCAGCAGTCGCAAAAACTTCACAAACCTACGCGACCTAAAAGCAAGCTTTTTGGCGTGGTAGCTGGGTTTATCCTGGGAGGTGCTTTAATGTGGACTTTTGCAGAAATAAGACCAACAGAAAAAACAAGTAGCACTTCTAGCAGTAGTAGTTCTAGCAGTAGTAGCAGTTCTAAGACAGATTTATAAAGAAGCAAATCTTAGGGGAGCAAACCTTGAAGGAGCAGACTTAAAGGGAAAAAATTTAAGTAGTGCCAACCTAACTAGAGCTAATTTGAAAGATGCTGATTTAAGCAAGACTAACTTACGCGATGCAAATCTGATGCGTGCCAATCTAGAGAATGCCAACTTAAGTGGTACTGATTTTAAGTAATGCAAACCTGATACGTGCCAATCTAGAGAGTGCGAACTTGAGCGGCGCTAATTTGAAGGGTGCGAATTTAACAGGTGCTAACATCGAAGGGGCAAAAATGCCTGACGAAACAAACTAATAGTAAATACCAGCTATCAGTACATCAGGAACATTTGGGGTGTACCTCGATACTAGGCTAAATCGTGGATATTACATCCGTCACAACACTAAGTTAGAGCAGTATCTCCTTTAACTGATGCTGGTTCCAAAGTGAGCGATAAAGCCCTGCTTGTTGTAAAAGTTCAGTATGAGTGCCTGACTGCACAATCTCACCTTTATTCATCACAAAAATACGGTCAGCAGTTGCAGCAGCAGACAGCTGGTGAGAAATAAAAACAACGGTATAGCGTTGAGTGCCTAGGTAAAGATTGTTCAGGATTTCTGTTGATCTCTGATTATCAACACTAGAGAGAGCATCATCCAGACTAAACACGGGTGCATCAACTAGTAAGTCTCGCGCAATAGCAGTTA
>JAUJND010000028.1 GCA_030446505.1 Chroococcidiopsidaceae cyanobacterium YX2bin18
GACATTGGCGGACTGCATTTTTACGGTAGATACTTGCAGCTGCAAAATCAAGGAATTGGGGGACGGCTACCAAATAACTCTCAGCGAGGAGAGGTCGTTCCTGGTGTGATTTACACGCTGGGAGTGATACTTAAGCAGGATAATCGCCTGGTGAAAGATGAGATTAAAGGCTATGCCTATGTTAGTAACGCCCAAGAAATTCTTCTGGATGCCACAAGAGCGTTTAAAAATCAGGGAAATGTTGAGGGGGCTTGTTTATTCCCAGTACAAGATAAAGAAACTGGCAACTCTTTCCAAGCAGTTTTTGTCAGAGAAAACAACGCCATCATCACGTTTTACCCTGATGCTACGCCGAAAGGCAAGGCGTGTAAAATTTGAAATTAAATTCACTAATGCCAGTAAGTAAGCAGTTTGACTTGTTTCAAACTTGAGATAAATTGTGGTGAGTGTAAAAAAAATTATCAGGTTTTATAGGATATTTATTTTATTTGGGTTGGGATTTATTAGCAGTTATTTTCTAAATAATCAAAATGTAAGTAATGTTTTAAATATTGATAATCGCAGCCCTAATCAGGATAGTGCCAATAGTGCTTTGATAAAAAATGAGGATCAGCTGCTTGATAAACCAGCCTATAACCCAGTTGAGTTAACATCTAATAATCAAAATTTACTGCTTGAATGGGTTAAGTACGAAAATATTCCTGCCTGGGTTAGAAATACTTTCTTTAAGCAAGGTCTAAACAAAGGTTATACATTTTACTTCAGAAATATAAGACCGTTATACTTGCGCGGAGATTTTAATGGCGATGATCAAATGGATGTTGCTGTTATACTCAAAGAAAAACTGCCTCAAAATGCAATAGATCGTAATCCCTTGATGGCAATTTTTCATGGTGGCACTCAACAAGTGTTTTTCATTGGTTCAGAAGATCTGCCTGCTGACGATTTGTGGGAGGTAGTTCCTAAAAAGGATTCTGCCAAGGTAGGAGAAGGTATTTTTATCGCAAAAGCAATGTCATCTAGCAAAGTGTTTTATTGGGATGGTAAGCAATATATCTCTACTTGGACTAGCGATTAACGAAAGCTAAATTATCTTAGGGCAAACGCTGGGCGGTGCTGGTTCCAAGGTTTTACTGCTTCTAACTGTGCTGCTAGGGAGATAATCGTAGTTTCGGCAGCAGGGCGACCAATTAATTGAACGCCAACTGGTAAATTATTTGGAGCAAAACCAGTAGGAATTGTGATCGCAGGTTGTCCACTAGCATTAAACGGCGGACAAGGAGCAACCCAATGAATAATCTTTTGTAAGGTTTCTTCAGGAGTAAGATTAGCCCACTCACCAACCCGAATTGTGGGATGCATATAAGTGGGTAGCACCAGTACGTCTACTGAGTCGAAAAACGCCACAATTTGTCGGGCGATCGCCTGCATTTGGGAGACAGCTTGGAGGTATTCACCAGCCGAACTTGTTTGCTCTAATAGCCACTGATTCATTGGCTGTAGTGCCTCTTTGGGAATTCCAGTTGCTGCAACGCCAGCTTGCCAAACTTTTGTAAATGGCTCAATCAAGCCAGTGAAATCGGGACATCCTGGTTCAACTGTGTGTCCTAATTCTTCCAACTGTCGGACTGTATCTAATACTGCTTGCTGACATACGGTGTCTGCTTCACCCAAGGGAGGTAGGGTTGTAGAAAAGGCAATTCGCAAAGGACTCGGTTGAAACGTAGTAGCAGCAAGAAACGATGGTTCGGGAGCGGGTAACCAGTAAGGATCTCCTGTGACATATCCAGACATAATATCTAAAAGCGCTGCTGCATCTGCAATGTTACGAGCCAAGGGACCAATAGACGCAATACCACTAAGGCGATCCCCCACTGGCGCATGAGACACTCTTCCCCGCGCTGGCTTAACCCCTACCAAACCACAACAAAATGCGCGCCCACGAATCGAACCACCCCCAAATGACCCTTGGCCGATCGCACACACACCCGCTGCTACAGCTGCCGCCGCACCACCACACGAACCGCCAGCAGTCTAGTCTAAATTCCAAGGATTTCGAGTCGGGGGAAACCCTGCAGGCTCAGTATAAGGCAGTGAACCAAGCTCAGACGTGGCAGTTTTGCCGAGAATAATAAATCCAGCTTGGCGTATCCGCGTCACTATTCCATCATCATAGGTAGCCTGGTTGTTAATTAACGCTGGCGTTCCATAAGTACAGCGGACACCAGCAACAGGATTTAGGTCTTTAATTGAAATTGTTACACCGAAAAAAGGTGGCAGTTCTGAGGTATTGCCTCTAGCTAGAATCTCTGTTTTTGTCTTGGCATCTGCGATCGCGCTTTCTGCCATCACAGTAAAATAACTACCTAATTGGGAATCTAACCGCTGTATGCGTTCCAGGTAAATTTCTACCAAATTCACTGGCGATACTTCCTTGGTGCGAATCAGTCGTGCCTGTTCCAGTGCTGGAGTGAATGCTAAAATCAATCTGATTCATCCGTTGGCATAGTTTTTACTTTAATTAAACTCTAAGGATAACAGCCAAAGCTGCTCCGTTTTTTACAGGGTGTGTTAGCGGCTGGGTTCTCAATTAGATAAATGAGCAACAGTGGCGATCGCTCTCCTTCCACTAATAAGTTTCAGTTAATGAGACTCAACGACTCAACGACGAGGTTCTGATACTCACTGACGAGACTCAAAGACTCGACGATGAGATTCTTAATACTCACTGACGAGACTCAAAGACTCGACGATGAGATTCTTAATACTCGTTGATGAGACTTAAAGACTCAACGATGAGATTCTTAATACTCGTTGATGAGACTTAAAGACTCAACGATGAGGTTCTGATACTCGTTTACGAGACTCAAAGATTCAACGATGAGGTTCTGATACTTGCTGACGAGACTTAAAGAAAGAAACTCTTAAACTGAAGTCTAGGGCTACACAAACAAAGCCTGCAAATACAGGTTTTTGGACTGCGTAGAGGCGATCGCTTTCTTTCAAACTGCTGATCAGGTACGGTGCGCTTTGGGTGATCGCCCTTCATTCTCCACTTTCTACTATCAATTCTGTCCCGCCCCTAATTCCCACAGCGCATTAATTGCACTTCCAACATATTTTGCATTCTGGTGCTGCTCAATCCATTGGGCGACAGCAGAGGTAACATCACCAAACTTTTTATCTAAGTTGACCAACGCTTGGGCTGCATTGTAACGGACCCTAGAATCCTCATCTTTGAGCAGCGCTAGCAGACCTTGCAGCACGGGTTCGAGGCATTACCTAAGTTGACCAACGCCTGGGTTGCTCTGAAACGGACCCTAGAATCCTCATCTTTGAGTAGCGCTAGCAGACCTTGCAGCACGGGTTCTGAGGTATTACCTAAGTTGCCCAACACCTGGGCTGCTCTGGAACGGACCCAAGAATCCTCATCTTTGAGCAGCGCTAGCAAACTTTGCAGCAAGGGTTTGGAGACATTACCTAAGTTACCCAACGCTTGAGCAGCGCGGTAACATACATCAGAATTCTTATCTGTGAGCAGTGCTAGCAAGCCTTGCAGCACTGGTTTTGAGGTATTCCTAACTTACCCAAGGCTTGGGCGGCACTAGAACGCACGCTACTATCCTTATTTGTAAGCAGCGCTAGCAAGCCTTGCAGTACTGGTTCTGAGGTATTCCCTAACTTACCCAAGGCTTGGGCGGCACTAGAACGCACGCTACTATCCTTATTTGTAAGCAGCGCTAGCAAGCCTTGCAGTACTGGTTCTGAGGTATTCTCTAACTTACCCAAGGCTTGGGCGGCACTAGAACGCACACCAGGAGCCTTATCATCTGTGAGCAGCGCTAGCAAGCCTTGCAGCACTGGTTCTGAGGTATTGCCCAAAATTCCCAACGCTTGGGCGGCACTAGAACGCACACCAGGAGCCTTATCTATAAGTAGTGCTAGCAGACCTTGCAGCACTGGTTCTGAGGTATTACCCAAAATTCCCAACGCTTGGGCAGCGCGGTAACACACATCAGAATTCTTATCTGTGAGCAGTGCTAGCAAGCCTTGCAGCAGTGGTTTTGAGGTATTGCCTAACTTACCCAACGCTTCTTGAGCAGTATTGGAACGGACAATATAATTCTTATCTTTGAGTAGCGCTAGCAGGATGGCGATCGCTCCTTCTTCCTCTCCCAGTGCCGCACGATATTGCTGCAATCGCACCTCATCGATCCGGTCTGCTTTATCTTTCAGCATTTGCAGAGCTAGAGCCTCAAAATCAGTCCCGTTCAGACTACAAAGGGTTTGAAAGACGTGATCGCGGATTTTGTAAGTTACCTGTGGGGAGCTGCTTACTTCTAGCTCAACTAACGGCTCTAAAACTTCTGTTGGCAAGCTGTTATCTGCAACTTTCAGGTCTTTGGGATTTTCTGCAAGGCAACTACCAGCAAAGAACAAATCGCGGTGCAGCCATTGTTCATAATCGCTGTGCTTATCTAGAATTACCCGAATTGCTCTAGCAGCTTTTTTTGGTTTTTGTTGGGCAATCAGCAGCAGCAACACCTCCCGCCAATGGGGGTCATGCAGATGGTCTGCAATATGATTCAGAACAATGTCAAAATCACCTTCATTATCAGCCTGGTAGTTGATTTCTTGAGCGCACAGATATTCCTGAAATGTCTTATGCACAAAGGCGTAGCAGTCCTGCCCTTGTTCATTTAGTAGCCCTGTGCGATCGCGCATGAAGTCAACGAAGCGTTGCGCTTCTTTCCTAGCATGGGACAGTTCAATCTGTTTTTGCGTCTTGATTGTTTTGCTTAACTGCTCAATCAGTTCATCTCGGTCAATCAGCGTGCCGCCCTCTCGATCCCCCGTAACTCCTTGTCCATGAATCCAGTAAGCCAAACTTTCCATCAACCGTCGCAAGTCATCCAGCCCTAGATATTTCAACACTTCATGATTACTGAGTTCTTTGTTCTTATCCCAGTTCGTTATTAGCGTCTCCACTGCTTTGTCATAGAGCTTGTAACGCTCTTTGGGCAAAAGGGCTTGATAGCGGTGAATCAGAGCAATAATTGTTAACAGTAGCGGGTTTCGCGCCAGCAGCTTAATTCGGTCATGCTGAGAGAGCGCCTTGTTCAAGCTATCTTTGCGCCGTTGCGCTTCTGCTTTGTCCGGGACGCGGCTGTCGTACCAGCGATTGATAAACTCCTCAATTTTGGCATCGTCAAACGCCTGAAGCTGATAGTGGGGAAACTCTTCCGTGCGGAAAAAGTCCCGATTGTAACCCGCAGGACGTGAAGTTATAATCGCCCGATTTTTATCAAATTGACCGAGAAAATTCTCAATCCGTCTCACTGCGTCATAGCGTTTAGCTTCTTCTGCGACTTCATCCAGCCCATCGAGTAAAATCAGCGCCCGTCCATCCTCCAGCCAATACTCAAAGAATCCCACAGGCAGCGACTTTACCGTCAGTGTTTTCTGAGCAAACTGCCGTGCATAGTCCAGAATGCCGATATCCGGTTGCCTTGTTAAATCCCGAATCCGAATCAAAATCGGCAGCCAGTCTTCTGCGGCTAACTCTAACTTCTCCGGTTGCTTCTGCGCTAGCATCACGGCAAAGTAACCCATCAACGTCGTTTTACCCGACCCCGGCGCACCTAGCAGCACCACTTTCTGTGCTTGACTCTGGCTCAACAACTGCACAGCCGAATATTTTCTCCCCGTTCGGCTTTCTAACTGCGCCCGTTGCTGTTGTTCACGGAGTAATTCTGCCTGACGATTACCTAAAACCTGCACAATGGCATCTGGCTCAAAAGCTACAACTTCCTGACGAGTCTCCACGTCCTCCACCACATCCGGCATGACAAAAATCTGGGCGAGCTTTTCCGATTTCTCAATCTCCTGCCCTTCCACTGCAATTCCAGCAAACTTGACATTATCAAACCAATCTGCCATCTGCTTTAAATAATCTTTTTTAGTAAACTGAAATCTTAAATAGGTGTCTGTCTTCTCAAAATAAGTATCTGCAAATTTCTTCAGCCAAGTCTCAACACTATGTTCAGGAAATTTCAATTCTTCAGATTCTGAGGCTGCCTTTCCAAAAGCTGCAATTAAAAAAGTGAGGTCTGGGGTTCCTTGATCTTTTAACGGCTTTTGCAATTCCTCTTGAACACCCGTATCTTTAAAGAACCGCTCCAGAAGCTCTCTAGCAACCTTTGGCTCACAATGATAGAACAGTTGTTTGTTCAAAGTCTGGGTTTTGTCCCAGTCTTCGGCAGCAATGATGCCAGCTTTTAGGGCTTTCTCTAAGTCTGTAGGATTTAACTGACTGTTGATCTTAGCAACCAGCGCTTTTGCAACTCCTGGGATGACCAGCTTCACTATACCTAAGCTGATGGTCGATAATTCCAAACTCATGCTGCCCTCTCTGACCTGCTTTGAGCTGCTTTGCTTTGTATTATCGCTATTATCACTTTCTTTCAGCAGTAAGTTACCAAGGATTACTTAGCCAAAAGAGAGGCGATCTGCCTTTACTCCAGCGTTACTGAGTGCGGTTACTAGGAAGAAGCTTTCCTATAGTAAATCCATAAACTTGATATAACCAATAATTGCTGCTGTTATGCGATCGCACTTTATAGTTTTTATGGGAATGCGATCGCTCTAATCTAAACTATTCGGATCAACACCAAGCGATCGCAATCTTACCGCCAATCGTTCTGATCTTGTTCTTTCCTGTTCCAACTGCTGTTGAGCTATTTCCTTCTCAACTCTTTCCTGTTTTGCTCGTTGCTGTTGTTGCTCTGCTGCTTCTTCTGGTGAAGGGACTAAAATACCATCAGGTGTAAAGTAGCGTAATTTCCCTGCTGCTACACCCAAATATAGACCTAAAACCTCACTCCACAGCCAGCCTCTAGCATTAGATGTAATTTCTTGATAGTGATTTCCCACTAGCCTAAATCCGGCAAACTCTAAATCATCCGGTGAAAACCAAAAGTATTCTGGTGTCCGAAACTGGTTTTGGTACAATTCTTTTTTCAGCGTCCGATCAACACTAGCCGTCGAAGTCGAGAGTAATTCGATAATTAAATCTGGGTATTTGCCTGCTTCTTCCCACACTACCCAAGACTTGCGATCACGTTTTTCTGTCTGTTTTACTAAGAAGAAATCAGGACCACGAAAGTCACGGGTCCGCAGTTGTTGGCGACTAAAATAAATCGTCAGATTAGCACCAATAAAAAAATTATCCTGGTTACGCCACAGCCATTCCAGGCAACTAACAAGGATAAGCAGCTGGCTGTAGTGCAAAGAGCTTTCCATTTCTGGCTCATCACTCAAAAGTTGGGTAGCATCCGGCATTTGAGCTTCCAACTCTTGCGCTGTTAGATACATATTGCAGCTGGGGGTGATTCAACAAATTTTTAGACAGATTGATTGGGGTGACAATCACCCCTGGAAAACCTAGACCTTAGAGCGATCAGTTAAAATCTCATAGCCGTCATTTGTTACCAAAACTGTATGCTCAAACTGAGCAGACAGAGAATTATCTACCGTTACCGCTGTCCAGCGATCAGATAATGTGCGCGAAAATTTAGAACCTGCGTTCACAATTGGCTCAATCGCTAGTGTCATTCCCGCCCGTAGCTTAACATTAGGCATCTCACGGGTACGGAAGTTAAATACCGAAGGTTCCTCGTGCAAGTTGCGCCCGACACCGTGACCTGTAAAGTCTTCAACTATACTAAAGCCATTTACTTCTACATGATCTTGAATTGCACCAGCAAGGTCAATTAAGTAGTTACCCGCTTTAACTTGTTCAATTCCTTTATAAAGAGCTTCTTCTGCGACACGAATCAATTTTGCTGCTTCTGGAGTAACTTCGCCGACTGCGATCGTAATGCAGGAGTCGCCATGAAAGCCTTGTTGATAAGCTCCCGTATCAACTTTTAAGACATCTCCTGTCCGAATTACTTTTTTAGGACTAGGAATGCCATGTACAACTTCGTTATTAATACTAGAGCAAATTGAAGCCGGAAAGCCGTGATAACCTTTAAAACTAGGAGTTGCGCCCATTTCGCGGATGCGCTTTTCTGCATGAGCATCTAGATCAGCAGTCGTCATTCCCGGCTGTACCAGTTCTGAAATCTCTTTCAGCACCGTTGCCACAATCTTCGCCGATTGCCGCATTATTTCAATCTCACGCGGTGACTTTATTTCAATTCCTCTACGTTTCTTAGTACGTGAAGACTGAGCCGGTTGAGAAAGCAGATTGCTAAGAATGTTCATGGATAAAAGGTAGTTAAGCTTGTGAAATTTATCTGTGGAAGTACTGTTAAGCCTCTAATAGAAAACCGAAAACAGTTCCTAGGCTTTCCTGAAGAGCAAATCTATTTAGGTATCGTCTATATTTAAATTAACTGATATTGCTGCGTAACGGAGTAAGCTGAACCTACTTCTACCTCAAAGCTAGTCCCTGGAGATC
Source organism: Chroococcidiopsidaceae cyanobacterium YX2bin18 (assembly GCA_030446505.1). Taxonomy (GTDB): domain Bacteria; phylum Cyanobacteriota; class Cyanobacteriia; order Cyanobacteriales; family Chroococcidiopsidaceae; genus JAHHHE01. Next base: position 8,465 of record JAUJND010000028.1, read on the forward strand.
TACGCTACGTGTACTTTTCGGCTCAAATACTCCTGAAATTAGCTTCACAAGCCAATCTCTATCAAATTATTACTAAATCTACTCTCGTCTTTCCTCCAGTAGATCAACTATCTCATTTACATAGCTTAAATCAGCCTTTCTCAATTTTATTTAATTGTCTATTTTCACTTGAATAATCCTGCTAGAGCATCCAAAAATCATAACTTTGGATAGAGGTGTTCATTTAATGATTCTTTCTCAAGATACTATTCTAAGTTAGCTATTAGGTCTAATCTAATATGAAAGATTAGAAATTTTTCTAACTTTAGTAGCGGCTGTTTAATGTAAGTAATTACACAGTTCTGTCTATAGCTAATAGTTGAAAAAGTTAATAAGAGGAGTTCCCTAGCGTGTTTTTTCACAAAAAAAGAAACTATCCATAGTGTAAAGGTCAATGAAGCAAATCCACGTTTTGCCCAATTGCTTTTAGAACAATTTGGTGGAGCAACCGGAGAACTTACTGCTGCTTTGCAATACTGGGTGCAGTCCTTCCACGTTGAGAATGCTGGCATTAAAGATATGCTGCAAGATATTGCGATTGAAGAGTTTGGTCACTTAGAAATGGTGGGTAAACCAATTGAAGCTCACACCAAAAATGTTGATCAAACTGAAGCTTACAAAAGTACGCTGTTTGCCGTACGTGGTATGGGACCACATTTGCTAGATAGTCAAGGTAATACTTGGACCGCAAGCTATGTTAATGAAGGTGGGGATGTAGTACGCGACCTACGCGCTAATATTGCTGCTGAGGCTGGAGCGCGCCAGACTTATGAAGAACTAATTAAACTCGCTTCCGACGAAGGTACTAAAAAAACTCTAGTGCATTTATTGAGCCGTGAAATTTCTCATACTCAAATGTTTATGAAGGCGCTGGATTCGATGGGTAAACTGACTGATCCTATGTTTGGAAATATTCAGCCAGATGAAACTGTTGATATTTACTACAACTTGTCTTCTAATGGTCAAGAAGACGAGCGTGGTCCTTTGAACTCAGAGCCAACTTTCCGCTATGTTGCTAACCCAGCCGTTGAAAGTAAATCATAATTATCTGACATCGAAAATAAGATAGGAATAGAGAATGTGAGCCAGTAGGTATATCGCTGGCTCATTTTTAAACATATATCATGAATATAGGCATAAGTGTTAGTAATGCCAATAAGTCTAAAATCTACTTAAAATAAAACAATAAATCCAATACTGCTATTGAATATAAAAATAGAACTATTTGATACAGAAGTGCAACAAAAAACATTCAATAGTACTGTAGCAATCCAATTTGAATTATAAAAAATCAGGTGGAGAGGAGTAGCACAGGCTAGAAGTGTGCCTCACAATTTAATGGCTGATGTAGGATTGCTACATATTTCAAGTTAAGGCTCTTAGTTACGTAATTGTAAATGTCATCTGCTTATCTGCTGGTATCTCACGGAAGTCGCGATCCCCGCCCTCAAGTTGCTCTGAGTCAACTGGCAAAACTGATTTCTCAACGGCAGTCTGCGGGAAGAATAAATCTCTCCGTAACCACTTTGTTTAAGACGTTAGTTGAACCAGACTGGTCGCAGACTATTAATGGTTTGATAAACATAAAGCATTGCCCCTCAAAATTCTCTGCTGCTGAGTTGGCAGCACTTCCAGTGGCAGAACCTCTGGTAGGTACAGCTTGTTTAGAATTAAGTGCTGTACCCTTGCACGAACAGATTAGACAATTTGGTAATACCCTGGCATCTGAATACAAACGCATTCAGGTAGTACCGTTGTTTCTGCTACCTGGTGTTCATGTAATGGAAGATATTCCGGCTGAAGTAGCGATCGCCCAACAAGCTTTAGGACAAGAATTACAGCTTGACCTGCGACCTCACTTAGGCACTCACCCTGGTCTGAGCCACTTATTGGCAACTCAGATGGCTACTTCAGTAGATAACTGGATTCTATTAGCTCACGGCAGCCGTCGCGCTGGCTCTAAAGAAACTGTTGCAGCAATTGCAACGCAGTTGAGTGCAGTTGCTGCATACTGGGCGGTGTCACCAAAATTAGAATCACAGGTGAAAGCATTAGTTAAAGGAGGTTGTCAGCAGATTGGAATTCTGCCCTATTTTCTGTTTGCTGGGGGAATTACAGATGCGATCGCCCAGTCAGTTGAGCAGCTTAGAAAGGAGTTTCCATCTGTGGACTTTCACTTGGCTGAACCTGTAGGAGTAAGCGCGGAGCTAGCTGATTTGATTTGGGATTTGATAGAGAAATGAATTGCAAAGCTGATTGCGGGCAAGATGTTCGCTCTACTGAGGCAGACAAGTGCTTGGGTAAGGTTTACTTAGTGGGTGCAGGACCAGGAGATCCGGGCTTGTTCACGCTGAAGGGAAAGGGGTTATTGGAGTGTGCGGATGTGGTAATTTACGATGCTTTAGTCAGCACAGCAATTCTAGCGATGATCAATCCCCAAGCAGAAAAAATTCATGCCGGGAAGCGTCGGGGGCGGCATTCTTTAGTGCAGGATGAAATTACACAGTTGTTGATTTCAAAAGCTCGAACCGCTACTGTTGTGGTGCGGTTAAAAGGTGGAGATCCGTTTGTGTTTGGTCGCGGCGGTGAAGAGATGGAAGACTTGGTAAAAGCTGGGGTGTCTGTGGAAGTAGTGCCAGGAGTAACCGCTGGAATTGCGGCTCCTGCTTATGCCGGAATTGCTTTGACGCATCGAGATTACAGTTCTTCGGTTACATTTGTAACGGGTCACGAGGCAGCGGGAAAGTATCGACCGATTGTAAAATGGCAGGCGATCGCTCATGGCTCAGAAACAATTGTGATTTACATGGGAATTCACAATCTGCCTTACATTGTGGAACAGCTGCACTCGGCGGGATTGAGTTTAGATACTCCCATTGCTTTGGTACGTTGGGGTACGCGACCAGAGCAGTCAGAATTGATTGGTACGTTAGCAACAATTGCGGCACAAATGGAAGCAGCTGACTTTGGAGCGCCAGCGATCGCTGTTATTGGCAATGTGGTGAATATGCATAAGCTTTTGTCAGGTTGTCGCCCAGTTAATAATTTGGGACAAGATGTAAAGAATTAGCATCTGCAATGACAGAGAAAGCAAAACTACCCGATTAATTGCTGCTTGATCGGGCTATTGCTCGGTTTGGTCAAACTTGACGACTTGAAGCTCTAACGATGTTTATGGATGATGCGTTAGCGCTCATGGGGGCTTCTCCCCCTCATCCGCAGAGGAAACCCCGATCTCATCCATCGCTCAAATAGAAGCAGAAAGTCGTCACAGTCCGTTATGTCTGCATCTCTAAAAAAGCAACAGTACAACTAGGTGATCGCATCTGTTCCTTCGTACTTTCTCTACCTTGGCGATTCGTTAAAATCAAAAAGTAACCCCAACAATTGGGATAACAGCAATGGTCACTCAGTTAGAATCTACCACTCAAAAAAACATCATTTACCCCGACAGTGATGGACAGCCGATGGCAGATAACACCAAGCAGTTTGAGTTGATTGTATTTCTTAAAAAGAACTTGGATTTGCTGTTTTTGAATGACTCTAAGGTATTTGTTGCTGGTGACTTACTTTGGTATCCCGTTGAAGGTAATAACAAAACAAGAGTTGCGCCTGATGTAATGGTTGCCTTTGGGAGACCTAAGGGTGATCGGGGTTCTTACCAACAGTGGCGGGAAGACAACATTGCTCCACAAGTAGTTTTTGAAATTCTCTCTCCTGGAAATACCCAAAAGGAGATGATTAATAAATACAAGTTTTATCAGCGCTATGGAGCGGAAGAATACTATCTTTATGATCCGGATACAGGTGAGTTAACAGGCTGGTTACGCTCTGGCAATGAATTAGAAGACATTGAACAAATGGCTGGCTGGGTAAGTCCGCGCTTAGGAATAAAATTTGAATTGTCTGATGGCAAACTGAAAATTTATCGCCCTGATGGTCAGCCGTTTCTCACTTATCTAGAACTAGAACAGCAACGACAACAAGCGGAAGCTAGGGCAGAACAAGCGGAGAGTTAGGGCAGAACAAGCGGAGTCCCTTTCAAAAGCTCTCCAAACTACTGCATGAACGAGGAATTAATCCAGAAGAACTGTGACAGAAACTAGTTTAAAAGTTGCAGGAAAAGAAGATGTTTCTGCCGTAGGATGTCCGAAGGTCTGTAGGGGACAATGCCTGTGGCATCGCATTGATCTTTATCTTGCCCAACAATTACCCAACCTATCGATCGCGTATCCAACAACTAATCGAACAAGGACACGTTCAAGTTAACAGTCAAGTCTGCATCTCTAAAAGCAAGTGTAAAACCAGGCGATCGCATATCTCTACAAATCCCAGAAGCCACGCCTCTTGACCTCCAACAGAAAATATCCCCCTGGACATCCTCTACGAAGATGACTCGCTGCTGATAATTAATAAACCTGCTGGGTTGGTAGTTCATCCCGCTCCTGGTCATCCAACAGGCACTTTGGTAAATGCTCTGTTAGCTCATTGCAATCTACCCGGAATTGGGGGGAATACAGCGCCCTGGAATTGTTCATCGCCTAGATAAAGATACAGCAGGCGCAATCATGATCGCTAAAACAGACCAAGCACATCAACATCTCCAGGCACAACTCAAAGCCAAAACTGCACGACGAGAATATTTGGGCATTATCTATGGTGCTCCTGCATCTGATGGCATGATTGATCGCCAATTGGTCGTCATCCTGGAGACCGCCACAAAATGGCTGTTGTCCCTATCGAAAAGGGGGGACGAGCCGCTGTTACCTACTGGCGAGTCGTAGAGCGGCTAGGCAACTATACCTTAATGCATTTTCCACTAGAAACTGGTCGCACCCACCAAATTCGTGTCCACAGCGCCTATCTAGGTCATCCTCTGATCGGAGATCCCGTTTACGGTGCTGGTACAAGTGTCGGGGTAAATCTTCCTGGTCAAGCCCTCCACGCTTGGAAACTCAGATTGCAACATCCTGTAACTCAAGATTGGATTTCAGTAACGGCTCCTCCTTCTCCAGCTTTTACTAAGCTTTTGGAGGTGCTGCGGCGCAGAATTACCGCAACTGGTAGTAACGTTTAGCTAGAAAATCTTTACACTTATTTACAAACCTTCTTGAGTTGTAAATTGCATTTGTAGCTAAAACTGCTTATTTAGCATAACTCTGGACAAATATTAAAAGAATATAAAATCTTTGTAGACTTTTGTTTTAAGTATAAATACTATAAAGTTTTATTGCAAGAAACATAAGTAATTACTGATCTAGTGCTTGCCTGCAAAAGGTTCGAGCATTTTTAAGTGCAGATAAAGTGGTTTTAATAATTTGTAATAAATAAAGGAACGAGGGCATTGTATAAACATAATTTGGAGGGATCAATAACAGGTTAAAGTTAAATAAGCATTGAGTTAATTAAGTTTGCTGATTTCTCATAAAAGCAGAAATTCTTCTCAGATTTCTCGCTCATAACTTTATAACTGCCAAGTTGCAGGGATAAGAGAATTTAACAGCAACTTAAAAAACTATTTTGGCTGATGTCTGTTTTGTCCATTCCAAGTTCATACAACATTGCCGCTTTTAATCAAAACTGCACTTCGTTATAAGCAAGTAGGAGACTTCGTTCATGTTAGACGCATTCGCTAAAGCTGTTGCCCAAGCTGACTCTCAGGGTGAATTCCTGAGCGGCGGTCAATTTGATGCGCTGGTCAATATGGTCAAAGAAGGTAATAAGCGGATAGACGCGGTTAACCGGATTAGCACCAATGCTCCAAGTATTGTTGCCGATGCGGCTCGCGCTTTGTTTGAGGAGCAACCTCAACTAATTCAACCCGGTGGTAATGCTTATACTAACCGTCGGATGGCTGCTTGCCTGCGCGACATGGAAATTATCCTGCGTTACGTTACCTATGCTTTGATGGCTGGCGATGCTAGTGTTCTAGACGATCGCTGCTTAAATGGTTTGCGCGAAACATACCAAGCACTTGGCGTACCTGGTGGTTCTACTGCTCGTGGCGTACAAAAGATGAAGGATATCGCAATTGCGATCGCCAATGATCCTAATGCTTCCGGTATCGTCCAAGGTGATTGTAGTGCGCTGATGTCTGAAGTAGCAAGCTACTTTGATCGTGCAGCTTCTGCCGTTGCTTAATTCCATTGCTTGAAAAAACTTACCAAAAACAAATTTTAGGGAGATAGCTAGACTATGAAGACACCCATCACTGAAGCGATCGCGACAGCAGATACCCAAGGACGTTTCTTGGGTAATACTGAATTACAATCTGCTAACGGTCGGTTTACTCAGGCTAATGCAGGTCTGGATGCAGCGCGATCGCTGACCCAAAATGCCCAAAAGCTGATCGATGGTGCAGCCAATGCGGTATATCAAAAATTTCCCTACACCACACAAATGCAGGGACCTCAGTACTCTTCTGACTCTCGTGGCAAATCTAAGTGCTCCCGTGATATCGGTCACTACCTGCGAATGGTTACCTATTGCCTAATCGCAGGTGGCACTGGTCCAATGGATGAATTTTTGATTGCTGGTTTGGATGAAATCAACCGTACTTTTGAACTATCTAACAGTTGGTACATTGAAGCGCTGAATCATATTAAGGCTAATCATGGTCTTAGTGGACAAGCAGCAAACCAAACTAACACCTACATCGATTACGCAATTAGCGCCCTAAGCTAGACTTCAGGTGCTATGCCCGGAAGAATCAGCGAGTGTTGGCATAGTGGCTAGCAATTGTTGCTTTTTCCGGGCATTGTTTTTCTCATTTTCAGTATAAAAAACTTAAAATTCGTGGCGTTGGGAAAGCAAGCATGAGCGCTTTAATGGTGAATAATTTAGCAGCAGCAGGACCACTTGGTCTTTCTGCCTTCGATGCCTCATCAAGAATTGAACTGCGACCTGACTGGACAGAGAATGAACTGCAAACGGTATTCCGCTCCGCTTACCGTCAGGTGTTGGGCAACGATTACATCATGAAATCTGAACGCCTTACTTCTGCCGAGTCTCTGCTGCGACAAGGAAGCATTACTGTGCGGGAGTTTGTCCGTGCCATTGCCAAGTCAGATTTGTACAAAAATAAGTTTTTCTATCCAAATTCAAATCAACGCTTTGTTGAACTCAATTTCAAACATTTGTTAGGTCGTCCTCCCTACGATGAAGCTGAACTCGCTTACCATACAGAACTTTGCGAGGACAATGGCTACGATGATGAAATTGACTCCTATATCGATAGCGTTGAATATGAACAAAAATTTGGCAACAACTCTATCCCCTATTACACCGGATTTATGGTTGGGACAGGATCGAGAACAGTAGGCTTTAGCCGGATGTTCCGCCTGTATCGTGGTTATGCCAGTAGCGATCGCGGCACTGTTGGTGGAATATCTCCCCGCTTAATGGGTGAACTAGGTCGAAATCAAACTTCTACAATTGTCAAACCATCAGGTGATGCTGGGGGAACAGGCTGGAGGCACGCTGCCGCTATCCCTCAAGATGCAGCGCCGAGAAAAGCTCTCGGTGGTACCCCAGAAGAAAGTGGTCGGATGTACCGCATCGAAGTGACTGGAATTCTCCAACCTGGCTATCCTAAAGTTCGTCGCAGTGCGACCGCCTTTTTAGTACCCTACGAGCGGCTATCCCAAAAATACCAGGAAATCGTGAAGAAGGGTGGCAGAATTGTCAGTGTTACCCCAGCTTAAATAGAGCAAGGGGGCAGAGGAGCAAGGAGTTAAATTAAATATTTCCTATTATTGAACATTTCTGCTACCTATCTTTTCTGCACCCATGCTTCTTTCTTTCTTTGAACTTAATTACAGGAGCAGTTTTTAACTATGTTTGGTCAAACCGCACTTGGTAGTAGCAGACTCAGCAATGCGGAAAATCGGATGTTTCGCTACGAAGTTGAGGGGATGCGTCAAACTTACGAAAACGATCAACTCAGCTATCCGATTCGTAATAGTGGCAGTTTTTTTATCACAGTGCCTTATAACCGGATGAATGAAGAAATGATGCGGATTAACCGCATGGGAGGCAGAATTGTTAGCATTCAGCCTTTGACTATTGAGGGTGATAGCCAAGCTAAAAGCGAAGCTGTAACAGCTAACCAAAACCTTGAAGCTGAAGGTAAAAGCAAAGCTACAGCAGCAGATAAAGTGAGCGTTGCCGCAACTGCTGAAGGTCGCACCACAGATCAAGAATCAGAAAGCTAAAGCGCAATCAGAAGTCAGCTGAATCAATTACAGGAACTATAAAAGTAATGTTTGGTCAAACGACAGTTGGTGTCGGTGGTATTTCCACAAATGGCAGCCGCGTATTTCGTTACGAAGTCGTAGGCTTACATCAAAATGAAGAAGCCGACAAAAATAACTACGAAATTCGTCGCAGTGGCAGCGTGTTTATGACTGTGCCATACAACCGGATGAATGAAGAAATGCAGCGGATTAACCGCATGGGCGGCAGAATCGTCAACATTCAGCCGTTGACTGCTGAAAGCGCCCTCAAACCAGACGCAGCCTAACCAATAACGGCTAAACGAAAAATGTTGGAGTCTACGGAACAACAGCCCGAAGCAGTAGCACCACTGCTTACTGTAGAACAGGCGATCGCTAACCTCAAGCATGAAGATTTAAGTCTTCGCTACTATGCCGCTTGGTGGTTGGGAAGATTCCGCGTTACTGAACCTGCTGCTATCAAGGCTCTGATTGCTGCTTTGGCAGACGAAGACCACCGAACGGAACTAGGAGATTACCCTCTGCGGCGTAATGCTGCTAGGGCGCTAGGGAAACTAGGGGACAGGCAGGCTGTACCAGGGTTGTTGCGCTGCTTAGACTGTTCCGACTTTTACGTGCGGGAAGCAGCAGCCCAGTCGCTAGGAATGCTTGGCGATCCAGTTGCGATTCCAGCCCTATTGACCCTCCTTGATGGCGGTGTTGCCGCTGCTGTGCAAGTACCAGGACGACCCCACTTAACCCAGCCATATGAAGCGGTGCTAGAAGCTTTGGGCTTTCTTCAAGCAACCAGTGCAGTTGACTTAATTCAACCCTTTCTTGAGCATTCGGTGCCACGCGTGCAGTATGCTGCCATGCGAGCAATGTACCAACTGACTCAGGATGAGTTTTATGGGCAGCGCTTAGTTCAAGCTTTAGCAGGCAACGATCTCAGATTACGGCGGGTGGTATTGGCGGATTTAGGTGCAATTGGCTATTTGCCAGCTGCTGAGGCGATCACTCGTGCCGCTACTGAAAGTAGTTTCAAAATCTTCGCTTTGAAAGGACTGCTAGAGCATCAGCTTAACGCAGCTCCTGCCGCTGCCCAGCAGGAAGCACAACCACATCTGTCCGACGCTGCCATCCGAGTGATGAACCTGATGGATTCTCTATTATAGGACACCAACGCGATTGCCCTTACTCCTTACTTCCTCTAATGACTGACTCTGCCCAAAAAGAACTAATTCGTGCTGTTGAGCAGGCTGACTCTCCAGAGCGATTAGTAACCGCAGTCCAGAATTTGGCAGCAGCGATAGATGAAACAGGAATTTCAACTTTAATTGCTGTATTAGGTTATAACAACCCAATTGCAGCAGTTACAGCCGTTGAAGGACTAGTCCATTTAGGTAAAGCAGCAGTGCAACCCTTAATGGAACTGGATGAATACAACTACGGGGCAAGGGCTTATGCAGTTCGGGCGCTCGCTGCGATCGCCGACCCCCGCGCTCTAGATTTATTAATCACAGTAGCAGCAACAGACTTTGCCCCCAGTGTGCGTCGCGCTGCTGCCAAGGGATTGGGAAATCTCCACTGGAGTGAGCTAGGGGCGCTCCGCTCCTCTGCTCAAGTTAAAGCCATCGAAACACTGTTATTAATCTCTCAAGACTCCGACTGGTCGATTCGTTATGCTGCTGTTGTAGGCTTGCAAGCTCTGGCAACAACACCTGAATTGCAAGAGCAAATCCAGCAACAGTTGGAACGAATAGCTCAAATAGACCCTGATCCAGCTTGTGCGGGCGCGGACTGGTCTGGCACAACAGATGTTATCTCAATTTATAAAAACAGGTCAATAAAAGATGTCAATACCCTTACTTGAAGTTACACCAACTACAAAACCAAAGTGTTGCAGGTTACGAAGTACCCGATGAGGATGCTCCTAAACCTTATCGCTTGACAGACGCAACCTCCGACACAGCGATTCAAGAGCTAATTTGGGCTGGCTATCGGCAAATCTTCAGCGAACATTTAATTTTAGAAAGTTATCGGCAACCATACCTCGAATCTCAGTTGCGGAATCGAGCGATTACCGTCCGGGACTTTTATTCGTGGCTTGGCAAGTCGGATGTCTACCGCAACTTAGTAGGAGAAACAAACTCCAACTATCGCCTAGTCGACATCAGCTTTAAGCGGTTTCTGGGACGCGCTACTGGTAACAAAGATGAGCAGATTGCCTGGTCAATTATAATTCCTACGCGCGGCTTCAATGGCTTTATTGATGCCCTAGTTGATAGTGATGAGTACCGCCAGAACTTTGGCAACTACATCATACCCTACCCATTGCCGCCGCTATAAAGAGCGTCCCTTTAACTTAGTCAACCCACGCTACGGAGATTACTGGCGTGATCGCCAGAATTTACGTTTTAGAAGAGTCGTTCTTTTATAAACCCCGTCAACCAGAGAAGTTACTAGAGAAGTAGTGCGTCAAGCTATTCCCAATACTTTTTCTGGCAATGGCGGGGAGTATCCTCGCCCAATCAGGTCAACTACCAGCGATCAAGGATCGAGTGCTTTCTCAAGTCAAAACAATCCAGATTCCCGATATGACCCGCGGGGTAAACCCTCAGATCACACGGTCAAACCCACAGAACCAGCTTTGCCTCACCGTTATCTTCCTTCAGCAAATCCTCCAGCTTAAACTGAAGGCTACAAGAGCCAACAATAATTAACCCTTTGATTAATCATGGCAATTCCTCTACTCGAATATCAGCCTAGTTCCCAAAACCAGCGTGTATCAGGCTACGAAGTATCCAACGAAGATACACCCTGGATTTATCGGCTGGAAGACTGTGCCTCCGCAGGCGAAATTCAGGACTTAATCTGGGCTGCCTACCGCCAAATCCTCAGTGAACACCAAACCCTGCAATTTAATCGCCAAATTCAATTAGAATCCCAACTCAAGAACCGAGCAATAACCGTGCGCGACTTTATTCGGGGTTTGGCAAAGTCTGAGGTATTCCGGCGCTTGGTGGTTGAGACAAACTCCAACTACCGTCTCGTTGAAGTCTGCCTCAAACGGCTACTAGGGCGCGACTCTTACAACAAAGACGAAGAAATTGCTTGGTCTATTAAAGTCGCAACTCTTGGTTGGGGGCGCTTTGTCGATGCCCTGGTAGACAGTGAAGAGTATCAGAACAATTTCGGTGATACTACCGTGCCTTATCAGCGCCGTCGCTTCAAAGACCGACCCATTAACCTGGTAACGCCTCGCTATGGGAACTACTGGCGCGACAAGCTGGAAACCGAGCGCTACAAGTGGGGCAATGTGAGTAACTTTATGGATATGGCGAGTTCTCTCAACATAACTCCAGTTATTCCCCAGCCAGTTCAGACGGCTAACATCCAAATTCCCGACATGACACGGGATAATAAACAAGGGGCAGCCGTTTCTATCAACCCCTCGGCTACCTTTCCCGTCCGGTTATAGCACTTCAGCTATCACTCACTACATTCTGACTTGTAACTTTTAGATACAAGACACATTTTTTAACCTTATTAAAGGGAGATTTCAGCATGGCACTGCCGTTGCTTCAATACAAACCTACGACACAAAACCACCGAGTCCGCAGTTTTGGGGCTGCGGAGCGTAACGAAGAGACACCCTATATCTATCGAGTGGAGGACGTAAATTCTCCAGCGGAGATGAGAGCGCTGGTTTGGGCAGCTTATCGTCAAGTTTTCAGTGAGCACGAAACGCTTAATTTCAACCGTCAGATTACACTGGAAACCCGACTAGCAAATGGCTCAATTACAGTCCGCGACTTCATCCGGGAGCTAGCGAAGTCACAGCGCTTCTACGAAATGGTTGTTTCAGTTAATAACAACTACCGACTTGTAGACATCTGCCTTAAGCGCTTGTTAGGTCGGGCTGCTTATAACAAGGAGGAAGAAATTGCCTGGTCAATTAAAACTGCAACGCTAGGCTTCCACGGCTTTGTTGATGTTTTGATGGATAGCGAAGAGTATACCGAGGCATTTGGAGATAACACTGTACCCTACCAGCGCAAGCGGATGGAGGGTCGACCCTTTAACTTAGTTACTCCTCGCTACGGCGAAGACTTCCGCGAACAAGTTGGTACAGTGCAGAACGATTGGCGCTTTGCACTGGAGAGGGCTTACAGCCGCAAGTACCAAGAGCGGCAGCTACGCGAAGGCGATCCCCGCAAGTACCGCGATATGGCAGCCGCAGTCACACCCCAGCGAAATTATGCCCAAAGCGTGTCTGCTTTTGACATTGACTACTTGAACAAAGTTCCTGTTCGTGGTAAGCGTTAATCTAAAAACCTCGGTTTTAGCCCTAGCGTTTTTCTAAATCACTTAACTGGGTTTAGTTTCCGCACTGATACAGCAGTTTGCTAACATTTTTAGTTAGCTGTTTGTTTCAAGTGGCAACTAGACCCAGTAATTTTTTGCGGAACTGTTTAGTTGTAGCGTGTTAAATACTATAAATATTTTTAGTTACGGAACCCTAAAACCTGGGGAATTGAATTACAAACAATACTGCGCTCAGGTGTTGACAGTAAAAAGAGCGATCACATTTGGTAAACTATTTGCTTTGCCCTTGGGTTACCCAGCAATGACAAGGGGAGAAAGCCTAGTAAAAGGATTTTTGCTCTCTTTTCCTGACTCTAATATTCTAGTTCAGCTAGATTTGTTAGAAGGGTTTAACCCATCTAGCCTAGCAGCTAACAATGAATATAATCGGCAATTAATAGAAACGTATGACTCAGGTCTCGTACCCCTTGGTTTAGCCTGGGCGTACTTGATGACTCCACAACAGGTTAATTCCCTTGGTGGTATTTTTCTTGCTGACGGCTGGTGGAGTGGCAGGGGATTATCTCCATTTGAGTCTAGCCAGATGGAAAAATTTAACTAATACACGTTGTTTTTACTGTGCTAGTTAGTGTATTCAGTCTGCCTAATTGCCTTTTCTGGAGTTGCTACTGCTGCTTTAGGAATTTCTATCACCGGAGTGTTCAAGGCAACCATCAGCGTTTCGTTAGGTGCAGCAACCGATTCTGGTGATTCCGCGATTTGGAGGAATTGACGATCTGGGAGAACGCCTGACACAGCGCCAATAAATAGTGCCGCGATCGCAGTTCCTCCACTAATAATAGTTAGATGGACTCGACGGTTTAGACGACGGAACACTTGTTGGATTGTTTGCTCAGCAGATTGTGCTGCTGGCACTGGCAATGTCCGCAACTCTTGGCGTAACTTTAATAGTCGCGTATACAAACGCTGGACTTCTGGCTCATTTGCCAACCAGTGTTCTACTTGCCGTCGTTCAGCAGCTGTTACTTCCCCATCAAGGTAAGCACTTAGTAACTCGAAGCGATCGCGCTTCAGCATATTTATCACATTATTTAGTTGATTGGGTTGAGCAGCCTGAACCGTTGATATTTCTGATAAATTGGGTTTATTTTCTTCAAACTCAAACTTAGCCGTCATCTTAACATTAACCACCAAGTCACGCACAGGTTAGACAAAGCAACTAACACCAGTTAGTTATGTATGTTTATTAATCATAAACTTACTGGCGTTGCGTGAATCTTCTTTAAGGCATAATTCGACATTAACTTCTTTTGGATAAGTCAAGCCGCCAGTTTAGCGACCGTCTAAATAATTTTGCAGCTGTGATTGCAGTCTAGATCTCGCTCTGGCGATTCTTGATTTTACAGTTCCTAAAGAAACACCCGTAATTTCGGCAATATCCTCGTAAGGCATCCCTTCAATTTCTCTTAGTACAATTGTGGTGCGGAACACCTCTGGTAAATCAGCGATCGCCTCCTGCAATTGCTCATAAAACTCTCGCGTCGTTAACTCTTCTTCTGGACTAGGATTATCTCCGGCAATATCCCAATCCATTTCTCCATCTCCCACCGCACGAGGAGCATCCAGCGATAGCGGAGTAGAAACTCGTTTACGTTTACGTAGTTCGTCGTAAAACAGGTTCGTAGCAATGCGGCTCAACCAGCCCCGAAACTTGATTGGCTCATTCAAGCGCTTAATATTTCGGTAAACCCGAATCCAGACTTCTTGAGCCAAATCTGCTCGGTCTTGCCAGTCAGGAGCTAGGTGGTATAAAACTTTGTCAATATGCGCTTGATAACGACGAAGTAGCTCGGCAAAGGCAGCTCGCTCCGGACGCAGCCCAGCTTGACAACGCAAAATTAAATCGTAATTAGACAGTTTGTCTACTTGCACTGTCGCTTGAGGAACGTTTGCCTCAACCGTTGACCATGATACAGGGATTGATTGACTCATAGAAGCCGTTGGCTCTAAAACATCCCTTCTTATTAGACACTGCTATCAAGAGGATGTTCCTACCCTTAGTGCCAGATTTAGCACTGGCTCATATATCAAATAATATCAGGAAGGATACAAAACATTTGGCTCCTTAAGCTCCCCCATACACAAACCCTAATCGAGCAGTAATTTTAGTGGTATGGGCATTTCTGCTAGATGGTAACTAGAAGCAGTAGTAGTTGGTTGGGTTCCCAAAAGGTTGAGACAAAACGTAATCATGACGGCTAATAACAGTTTTTCAGGCATCCCTCTCCCCACGTTTCCTAAATCTGTGCTTCTGCCACACCTCTAATCTTTAAATCAGACGCTTTGACAATTCTTCTGTTCCTAGTCTGGCTAAAACTATCTAAAGAAAGATGAAAAAGATGCTAAGACTTCGTGAAGTTTTAGCATCTTTTAAGTGAACTACTACTTGTACGGCATTAACCTTAAGCAGGTCGAGCTAACAATGCCACTATGTACACGGAAGCTGACAATAATTGTTAATTATTTGTCAACATCAGAATCAAGATTTTCTAAAGCAGGTTTCTGCTCGAAGCTAGGAGCATAAGCTTGAAGTAAAGTACTAACATTCTTGAGCAATTCGCTGCCAGTGCTTTTATTGATTGCTTGGCGTTCTGGAAAAAATTCGGGTCTATCTAAATTACGGGCGATCGCTTCATCAACTTGTTGAGCAAGCAATTCCTTTAATTCTTCTCTGGCTCTCTGGCTCTGGTAGTTCGCCCCTTCTTCTGTAGTAGCATATAAGGGCGGCAGGCGATTCAAGGCATAAGCGGCAATATCTCCGACATCCAAGGTGTGACCGCTAGTAATTTCTATTTCTGCCACCCGTGTGATCGCTTCAGTTAGAACCAACTCTTCCATGACGTTGATGAACTGTTTATGGGGTAGCGCCACTACTTCTCCGGTCAACAGCGCCCCCATAAGCTTATCCAGCGCCATATATTCTTCAATTGAAAGTTCAGAAGCGGTGTCACAGATCCGACCCACCTCTGCTTCCATAGCTGGAGTGAGATGACCATCCTGAAGGGCTTGTTCAACGATTTTTTGGATACTCATAACACGTTTATACTCTACGTACTTGCTTTAGTGGGTAAAGCATCTCACTAATTTTTCCCTAATTTCACAGGAAACTAACAAATAAGGATTAAAATAGGTTATGGATAGAAGTTTACGCCTACCTAAATATTTATATCTAATTGGAAGGTATTTTAAATAAAAACTAACACCTACACCTTCACTTAACGTCTAGCATAGGAATGAGTTTAAATTTAATTAAGTCTATGTTCTAGAATATACTTGCCTTTTGCGAGGTGCTAGAAAACCTTTATTTTTTATAACTAAAAAATATTACTTTTTTATTGGTTTGATTGTCAATTTTATCTACCCTGTAAACGTATATAGGTTTAAATAACCTAAAAATATCTTCTAAATAAAGATATCAATTTTAGCCCTTGAGTTAAGATATGTTTTTGCTCTAGCTAATTAAATTTATTATTTCGCCAGGGTACTGGGTCAACAGATTGTCCTTGCACATATAATCCCCAGTGCAAGTGAGGACCTGTTACAGCCCCCGTTGCTCCCACTGCACCAATTACTTGACCAGCTTGGACAAAATCACCTTCTTGGACATTAATCCGACTTAGGTGCAAATAAGCGCTAGTCACTCCTTGTCCGTGGTCAATACCAACTATATTGCCGTGAATTCGGAACCCTTGTGATACTCTTCCCACCAAGGCGACCCGTCCAGCGGCTGGGGCAATCACGGGCGAACCCACTGCACCTGCATAGTCAACGCCACGATGGTAATAATCTTTGGCGAATTTCCCATTATAGTAGCGGCGCACACCATAAATTGTTGTAATTGTCCCTTTATTGGGTTTTAGGAAAGAACCATTCCAGAATTTTTGTGGTGTTACTAGCTGCTTGAAAGCTGCTACACGGTCGAGTTCATGCTTTGTTGCGTCCAACCCTGCTTTACCTGGCGGTAGAGTGATGCGTTGCACGGGAAAAGTGCGATCGCGCACCGATACTAACAAGTTCTTTACCTCACCACCCTTTACCTGAATTTGCCTTTTTCCAGCCTGCTCTAAAGGCGTTGTCGGCATCAAAGCCCGAAACGTATTCGGTGCGATTTTAAACGTCGGGTAAGTCTTCTGGTTCAACGTTACAGACGGGCTACTATTAATTGGCTCATCAGGCTCAACCACTACAGACAGCGTATCTCCGAGTTGGGGTTTAGCTGGAGTTATCCGTACCTGCATTGCCTGGACAGGAACAATCAAGGCTAAAGGTACGAGTATGCCCAGCGTTATCGAAGCTAGACAATTTGCCTTGAAGTTAGCAACGCTTTGAGTTGAGGAATTGCGAATGGTCATCAGCCTAAGAAATACCATACTTTTATTGACACAAATACTAACGTCTTGACGATAGCGTTTCTCATCCTATCTCCTGTTTTTACCAGAACAAATATCGAGAAACGCTTTTCCTGAAAAACTGAAAACTCTGTATGCTGAAATTCATCTACCTTAATAGTTTTTTTAATAAAAAATTGTGCAAGAAGATTTTAGGCTGATTGTTGACTTAGTGTTAGTCTTGCTGTCGCAGCAGGTGGAGGACTTTTGGCGGCGCTATGTCGTCAACCAGTAAACTAGGCTACCTGGTTGGTGGAATGGTTGTTGGACCAGCTGACTAGGGCTGATCAAAGAATTAATTCAGGTAGAAACATTAGCACAGTTTGGCGTTGCCTTTATTATTTGCCCTGGAGTTGAGTTTTCCTTTGCTCAACTCAAAAAGTTCAGGTAATCAGTTTGGGTGGCGGCGGACTGCAAATTGTTCTTACTATCTTGGTAACAACACTAATATCGTTGAGCGTTGGCTGGGTAAGTTCCCCGCTCAGGGAGTGTTTTTAGGAGCAATTTTATCCTTGTCGTCCACAGCAGTTGTCCTCAAGTGCTTGATGGAGCGTAACGAAACAGAAACCTCTCACGGGCAAGTAATGCTGGGAATTTTGGTAGTTCAGGATCTGGCACTCAGGGACTAATGCTAGCCGTGTTACCAGCCCTTGACCAACCAAGCTGAATCCATCGGTTTAGCTACACTGGCAAGCCTGTTATGAATTGGATTATTTGCTGCGGGGCTATTGGGAGCTGGAATTTGGGTGATCCCAACATTATTACGGTTGTTGGCTCGAACTGAGAGTCGGGAGCTATTTTTACTGGGAGTGGTCGCCTTGTGTTTGGGGATTGCGCTATTAACAGAGCATTTAGGACTTTCGATTGAGATGGGGCATTTGTTGCTGGGCCGATGATTTCTGAGGTGGATATGCTGGATCAAACCCTAACTTACGTCGAGCCATTGCGGGATATATTTACACCCTATTTTTTGTTTCAATTGGGATGTTGATTGATCCAGTATTTTTGTGGAACAACCTAGAGTTAATTCTGGGACTGGTAGCGCTGGTATTGGTAGGCAAATTCCTGATTGTTACACCTCTAGTTAAAGGATTTGGCTATCCGTTGAAGACTGCCTTTAATTGTTGGTTTAGGGCTAGCCCAGATTGGAGAATTCTCCTTTGTTTTAGCGAGTGAGGGGCAAGCACTGGGGTTGGTTTCCTGCCGAGTTTATTTGTTGATTTTGGGAACAACAGCAGCGACGCTCGTGCTTACCCCCTTTGTGCTGCGGCTGGTTCCCCATTTATTAGATTTACCTTGGTTAAAGCCATTTTTAGATTCCAGTCAGCCTTTAGAAGTAGCAACTGAGCTACCAAGGCAAAAATCATGTGGTCGTCTGTGGCTATGGCGGGGTAGGGCGTAATTTACTGCAACTGTTGCAGGAGCATGGACCACCCGTAGTAGTGATCGATCAGTCTGAAAGTAAAATTCAGCAATTACGTGAGGCTGGAGTGCCTTATGTGTACGGTAATGCAGCAAGTTTGCACGGCTAGAAACAGCTGGTGTAGACAAAGCGCGGAGTTTAGCGACGCTCTACCTGACCCGATGAGTATTCGCCTTTGTCTCAAACGCGCCTTGGAATTGTCCCCGGACTTGGATTCGGTTGTCCACGCCACCCAGGACAAAGATATTGAACTGTTGTACCAACTGGGGGCGCGAGAAGTGGTACAACCCCAGTTTGAAGCTAGTTTGGAACTGGGAACTCATCTGCTGACTTGCATGGGCGTATCACTAGCTTCTATTCAACAACAAGTGCAGCAAATCCGCAGCCACCATTATTTGGAGTTCCGACCACCGCGATCGCCATTCCAAGTATCGCGTGAACTCAAGCTGGCAGTTGGAGATATGAATAGCCGCTGGTATCGCCTACCTCAGGAATCTCCACTTACGGGAATGATCTTAGAAGAAGTGAATTTGCGTTATTTAACTGGAGTAAGTTTGATCGCGATTCGTCGTGGAGGCGAGGAAGTAGCTTATCCTGATGCTCAGACAATTTTGCAATCCGGTGATCGCTTGTTGTTGGTAGGAACATTTGCGGAACTGGCTGCTTTTAATGAACTAGCTAAGGGTGAAGCGGCTGTTCCAGATGAAAATATGCTTTGTCACTGGGTAATGATTAGCGTTGATAGCCCAGTGAGTGGTCAAATGTCATCAGATATCCAGCGCCGCTACGGAGTGCAGGTGCAAGCAATTCGGCGAGATGGAAAGTTCTTTTGGTTTCCCAATCAGAGTATGGACCTAAAAATCAATGATTTATTGCTGTTGTGTGGTAACTACTTGGATATGCATCAAGTACAACAATGGCTTGACCCAACTACCCATGAGGCAGTTCCCCTACCAGTTGTTAATGTTGAAGTTGAACGCGGAATAAGCGGTTAATTCTTTAGCTTTAAATAAGCGATCGCGTGTCGCCAAACCAGAATCTGCTGCTTGTTCTCATCAACAAGAGAAAGGCAATTTTGATCCTGCCAATTAATTTTTCCAGCGAGCAGGTCGCCAGTCACAAGTTTCAACTGCACGCTGCTTGCTTCTTTAATTAATGTTTGTACTTGTCGAATGCTAGGTAGGGCAGTATCAAAGCTGGTCATAATTGATTATTGAAGATTTTGCTGCTAAATCTACGTTCAGCTTACCTTTGTGCTCACTTTTAGGAGAAATTAAGTGTCTATTCACTTTGCCAAGTATCACGGACTGGGAAATGATTTCATTCTGATTGACAATCGCTCCTCATCAGAACCCTTAGTAACGCCAGAACAAGCCGTTAAGTTATGCGATCGCAATTTTGGCATTGGCGCTGATGGCGTGATCTTCGCCCTACCCGGAGAACATGGCGCTGACTACGCAATGCGGATTTTTAATTCTGATGGTTCAGAGCCAGAAATGTGTGGCAATGGCATTCGTTGTTTAGCAGGGTTTTTGGCTAATTTAGACAATAATACACACAAAAACGGAACATATCGCATTCAGACACTTGCGGGCATTATTACACCCCAAATAACTTCTCATGGTCGAGTGAGAGTTGATATGGGTGTACCAAAGCTACTTGCCGCTGAAATCCCTACTACATTATGTCCAACTGATCAGAAAGTAATTAACCAATCAATGGATGTAGCAGGGCAATCTTGGTCTGTCACCTGTGTCAATATGGGCAACCCTCACTGTATTACTTTTGTGGAAGATGTGGCAGCTATCCCCTTAGAAATTATTGGTTCTCAGTTTGAGCATCACCCAGTTTTCCCTCAACGCACAAATACGGAATTTATCCAAATAGTGCGGCGCGATTACTTAAAAATGCGGGTATGGGAACGCGGCGCTGGGGCAACTTTAGCCTGTGGAACGGGTGCTTGTGCTGCATTAGTTGCTGGGGTATTGACTGGTAAATGCAATCGCACGGCTACGGTGGAACTTCCGGGTGGTTGTTTAGAAATTGAATGGTCATTAGACCGACTTTATATGACGGGACCTGCTGAGCGAGTTTTTACAGGTCAATTTTAGCTAAACCGCTTTTGTAAACTAAACAGTTCTGGGATAATTATGCAAGTTGATTCAGCTAAAAAATCTGCCTACCTGATTACTTTTGCAGTTAGTCATTACTGCGAAAAGGCACGCTGGGCATTAGAACGGCTCAGTGTTTCTTTCATTGAAGATCGTCATGTACCGGGTTTTCATTGGTTATACATTCGTCCAGTTGGGGGTTCTGTTCCAGTTTTGGTAACTGAGGCGAAGACATTAACCGACTCCACGGATATTTTGCACTATCTCGATGCGATCGCTCCAGTTAGTAGAAGGCTTTACCCTACTGATCCCAGTTTGCGCCAAGAGGTGATCCACCTCGCAGATTTATTTGATACACAACTGGGACCAGCTATAAGATGTTGGGCTTACTTTTACCTGTTTAACAACCGCAAGCTAATCCAAGAGTTGTGGTGTGAGGGCGTACCACCTGTTGAACGCACGCTGTTGCCGATTATTTTTCCCTTGCTGCGCTCTTTTGCCGTGCGAAAACTCAATATTACAGCAGAAACAGCAGCGGACTCTCTCAAGACGATTAAGCGAATCTCTCAAGAAAGTAACCAACCTGCTTGCTGATGACCGTTCCTACTCTTTGGTTGGCGATTACTTTTCGGCTGCTGATTTTACCTTTGCCTGTCTCGCCGCTCCTATCCTAATGCCGCCAGAGTATGGGGGAAAACTGGTACAGTTACACGAGCTACCCGATGAAATGGCTGATGTACATCAGGAGCTACGGGAAACTCCGCGGGAGTATATGGATTGCGCCTGTTTCGTGAACAGCGCCGCCGCACGTATTAGATGCCAGAAGGTACATAACTGATCCATACATCGACGCAGTGGAGAGCTTTAGAACGTTAGATGTGTGATCGCGTATTTTTGTCACCAGTTATCTTACCCAAGTCCGAAAAGCTTTTAAGGTAGAATCTCCATCAACCAGACTGCGCTCAACGAACTCAGGAATTATCCTCAGATTTTGGGATTAATTTAGTTGCTCCATAGTACCTCTTAAGCCATTACTTTTAACAAATTGCAGCATTTCATCAGCCTCAGATCGATCGCTAAAAGCTCCTACTTGCATAAATACTTGCCCATTGGAGAAAGTGCGAAATGCACCAGGAACAAGCGATCGACAAAAGCTTTGTTTGCTTGCAGTTGCAGCATCAACTACTACCCGATAACGCAAACCAAGTGATGTTGCCCGCGTTGGTGGTAACGGTGGACTCCCGACTGTAGTACGTGTAGATACGGGAACTTTTTGGAGGTTGCGATTGTTGCCAATTGGAATATTGCCGCTAGGAACAGTAGCAAGTCAGATTCTCTAATCTGTGCAGATTGTAATACAGGCATCTGGGCTGTATTGCCGATTGGTGGTGGTGCTAATGGTTGAGAGGGAGTTTGAGGGACGGGAATTTCTATTGTCGTGTCAGAACCAGATGCGGCAGGTAGTTTGGTATTGTTAGCACCAAGAGTATCCACTTGAATAGGCTTAGTTGAATTAACCTGAATAAAATTTAATGCCTCTGGCGCACTGCTCCGTGTTGACGGCAATTGCGATATCGATGCTGGCGGCGGCACAGGGATAATTATCGGTTCTGTTGTCGTTACGGGGACGCTAACCGGATGGGACAACGGTGCTGATTTTGATTGTAAGACTACTGGAACTGCCGACGCTTCATTTTGAGGATTTCGAGCCAGTTGCAGAATTGCTGGGGTAGCAACTTTAATTCCAGCTAAATCAATACTGCCACTGATCTGGGCGTTAGCTAACTGATTACCAAAGGCAGAGATTACTTGTTTCGAGGCGCTACCATTGATGTCATAACGCCCATTTTCGCGAAATATATTGCCTCCCGGTTCTGTCTTTGTTCCTAAATCCGGCTGACTAGTAGCGATCGCCTAATTAGCCCATCTTCTGTATTGCCCTCAATTAGATTACGCCGCAATATTGGCTTTGAGTTCGCCTGAGTTACTATTCCGGTTCTGTTTTGCGTAATCCGATTGCCTACTAGAATCGGTGCAGCTTTTTGGGCAATGTTGATCCCAAATCCCGTTTTTTCAAACACATTCTCCCGTATCTCAGGTCGAGATACACCGTAAATCGTTATTCCATTCGCTCCGTTCTGATAAAAGTAATTACTCCGAATAGTTGGCGCACTATTGCCAGTAATTGAAATACCGTCATGGCTTATTTCCTGGTAAAGGTATTGTCACTACTACTGGGTGACTCGATTCAATCCATAGCCCATAACCACGCGGGTTAGGATTGGTTACAGTTACTCCGGTAAGACTGGCTTGGGTTAGCGCCAGAATTGTGATGTTTTGCCGAGCGAACGTGGGACTAAGGAAAGTACCTCCTCCTTGATTAAAATATTGCTACCTCTGGTACGAGGATTACCTTGAATAGAAACACCCTGTTTTAGCCGTAGGGGAAACGTCTCTCAGAAGATGTGTTGTAGAGCACTACAGGAGCAAGCATAATTACACTGCTAGGCTGGGCAGATTCCAACGCTTGGGTAATTGTTTTAAATGGCGCACTATGGCTACCATCGCCAATAGTTTTATCCGCAATAGTTGGATCGACAAATAATACGTGTTGCTGAGATCTTGGCTTACTCACTACAGAACCTGATTTTGCAGCAATTGCTGTGATGGTCTCCAGCGTTAATCCTGATTTACTCCAGCCAAGCAAAGTAATACTTACTAAACCAATTCCCGTCACGGTGTTCAAGCGACGGATTCTAGTTATCATAGACATAAGTATATCTACCCATAGGGCTGTCCTAGCACAGGAATAGCTACGGTTCAGTCTTAAATTCACGGCACTCCTCCAACCGACCTGGAATAAACGAAACACTCGTTACCAGATAGTGATAACACTTCGTAACATGTGTAAAGCTTGATCTATTCTGCTACGTTATACAGCCGATGCAGGGCAAAATCAATGGGATCACACACAATAAAATGATCGTGTTAACTAATGCTGATAATCACTCCTAATGTGTGGAGGCTTGCTGATACGATGAATATACTAATGAGTTTGTTCCGATGGTCGCTCCCTCCCGCAAAGGGCAAGTACAGCCCGCTGTTTGCCGCATCCTGTGATGCCAACTTAGACCGTGCTCGTGAAGGGTTACGGATTATTGAAGAATGGTGTCGCTTTGGTCTCAATAGCGTCCAACTAAGTGCGGAATGCAAACAACTACGCCAGGAATTAGCTAGTTGGCACAGCCCGGAACTGCGTGCGCGCGAGATACCCCCGGAGATCCTGGTACTGAGCTTACCCATCCCCAAGAAGAACAACGTTCTAACCTGCAATTGTTGTTGCAAGCTAACTTGTCGTGTGCAAGAAGCGCTACGGGTACTAGAAGAATACGGCAAGCTTTACCACCCAAAAATGGGAGGCGCATTTAAGCAGATGCGCTATCAGGTCTATACCCTAGAAAGCCGATTGCTGGGTTATCAGCGCCACCAGTTATTATTACAATCTCACTTGTATCTTGTTAGTTTTCCTTCAGAAACGCTGTTTAACGTTGTAGAAGCTGCGCTTGTTGGGGACTAACGCTGGTGCAGTACCGACAAAACTGCTGATGATCATGTCCGGCTCATTCAAGCTGAGAAACTCCGCCAGCTTTGCCGTGAATATGGGGCAATGTTCATCATTAACGACCGCGTGGATTTAGCATTGGCAGTAGATGCCGATGGTGTGCATTTGGGGCAGGAGGACTTACCAATTGCGGTTGCGCGACAGCTACTTGGTCCGCAGCGGATTATTGGTCGTTCTACAACTAATCCAGAAGAAATGCACCAGGCGATCACGCAAGGGGCAAATTATATCGGCGTTGGTCCAGTTTATGAGACACCGACTAAAGCGGGTAAAGCAGCAGCAGGCTTAGAGTATGTTCGCTACGCCGCTCAACATTGTTCTATTCCCTGGTTTGCGATCGGGGGAATTGATGTGGATAATGTGCATGATGTGATAGCAGCTGGGGCAGAGCGTGTTGCAGTGGTGCGAAGTCTGATGCAGGCACAGCAGCCTACTTTAGTAACTCAGTATTTCCTTTCCCAAACCGCGCGTCATGTCCGCACTTCTAAAGTAGATTTTACCCAGTCTCATGTCTAATCAGATTACACTTTCTGTAAACGGTGAAACTCGTACCTGTTCTGCTGAATTTCCGCTAGTTGATCTATTACAACAACTTGGGTTTAATCCCCGGTTGGTGGCTGTAGAGTATAACGGCGAAATTTTGCACCGCCAGTTTTGGCAGGAGATACAGATGCAACAAAGCGATCGCTTAGAAATAGTTACAATTGTCGGCGGCGGTTAAAACTAGCCCCCTTACCCCTGTACTCGATAAAATTAAGGAAAGTTACAAAAATAAGTAGGCTGCATGATTCCGATCGTTATTGAACAATCTGGTCGCGGTGAACGCGCCTTTGATATCTATTCCCGCCTGCTGCGGGAGCGGATAGTTTTTTTAGGGCAACAGATTGATGCCAACTTAGCTAACTTAATTGTTGCCCAACTGCTGTTTCTAGATTCTGAAGACGCGGAAAAAGACATCTATCTGTATATCAACTCCCCAGGGGGTTCTGTATCGGCGGGAATGGGCATTTTTGACACCATGAAGCATATCCGCCCAAATGTCTGCACCATTTGTACAGGGCTAGCAGCGAGTATGGGCGCTTTTCTTTTGAGCGCTGGTACTAAGGGTAAGCGAATGAGTCTGCCACATTCTCGAGTTATGATCCACCAACCACTAGGAGGAGCACAAGGACAAGCAACCGATATTGCAATTCAGGCAAAGGAGATTCTGTACCACAAGCGGCAACTCAACCAGTACTTAGCTGAACATACTGGGCAGCCACTAGAGCGGATTGAACAAGACACCGACCGCGACTTCTTCATGTCCCCCAATGAAGCAAAGGATTACGGGCTGATTGACCAGGTGATCGATCGTCATGCTGTTGGCACTAGACCAATGGCTGCGCTCAGCTAGTTGGAGGGAGCTAAAGAGTAGTTTTGAGTTTTGAGTTTTGAGTTGAAGAAAAAAGAAGGTAAGAGTAATTTCCGGATTGCTTCTTTGTAACCGTCGCAGGCTCCGCTCAACATTCAAAACTTAAAACTCATAACTATTTTTAGTCCCTGTATTCTGTCTTTTAGCGAGAAGGTAAGGATTCTAGATAATGCAGGAATTCTAATAGCTCCTGATCATTAAGATGTTGGCGCGATCGCTTGCCGTAAGTCTGTTCCAAGTATTCCCGCCCTTGCTGATTATTCCAGCCTAATCGCTTAAGTTCCACGCTAGTACGAGCGATCGCATCAGATAAATCAATTGGTTCACTCGTCGTAATCTTTTCAGCTAGTGTCTCACCTGGAGTTGTCGCACTTTCTTCAGGGTTATGGCTACGAGGTACTAATGGCATTACCTTGCTAAAGGAAGGTGGATTACTACTGTTGCTTTGGAGATTATCTGCCATCTCAAACTCCAAGACATTCGGTTCTTGATTCGCAGCAGCAGATACCGTCAAGCGAGAGTTCTCTTTAAACGCAGGAGATACTGCCCCCTCAGGTGTTAATTCTGCTAGAGGGGACGGTGCGACAGATAAATAGGTTGAGTCATTCAACTTAGATATTGGATTAGCTTGGCTCCGGTTCATTTGAGTGATTAGCTCTGGCGAAACTATGGGATTTATTTGTATTGCTTGCTGGGGCGCGTCGCTAGATAATTGACTTGTAGTCTCTGACATACTGCTTTGGGTGCCAATTGCCAGAACTGCTAGTGCTCGCTCTCTGGCTCTGTCTTCTGCTAACTCCGGTGTTTCCGCGCCTGCCATACCAGTAGCACGAGTTATACCCTCGACTTGAGCCGACACGCGAACAACAAATTTCCCTTGATAAATGCTTAGTAACTCAGAAATGAGACTACCTGTAGGATAGCGAGCTTGGAATTGAGCTAACATAATACACCCACAACTTCAATGTCTATTGGATAAGGAGATTGCTCCGTTACGGTTTAAGTAAACCTATCTCCAACAGCTGGATTCGGTACACATCCACCCTTTTTAGGGCGAAGCCTATACTAATTAATATCTTAGTTGCTAGAATCATTGTAAATAGCCGTTTTTTTGCAGTACGTTTACTTAGAATAGTAATAAGGATCAAACACCCTCACGCTTCTAGCTAGCTACTAACTTAAGTGTTTCCGATTCCCTAAATAGGGCAATTAGGTTTAGTGGCAGTTGTTCGAGATGAATAATCTAAAGTCTAACGGCTTAACAGTAGCTTCAAATAAACAATTAAACATCTACAATCTCGCTCATAGTGCTGCTTGCTTATCCATTTCTCAGACATCTATGGGCAAAGTGTAGGGTTCTTGAATTAGAAGCATCTTGCTTGCCGTTGTGGTTCGGACAATCCCTGACGTTGCTTTGCACTTGCGCTTCCTCATGACGAGGGTCATTTTATAAATTGGGTTAGTTAGTCGAGTGTTCAAGTCAATGCACTGCCAAAGCACTAAACATACAGGCGAGCAAGCTTAGGGTGAGGCTAGTAAAACAAGCGCATTTGTAGGCGTTGGTAGCGTAACAGAGTTCTATAAGGCGATCGCCACACTGGAATCTCACTTTGTCTGCTAAACTCTACGCGAGGTTTGGAGGTAGGGACGCTACATCGTAAACGTGCTTTTGAAAGCGTCTGGGGAATTCTCTCGCAGCAATATTGATACAAAAAGGACGATTTTGTGACCGGAGGTCGGTTCGCTACATGGAATTTTCAATCGCTACACTGCTTGCCAATTTTACTAATGACAAATTAGTTGCTGCTAAAGTACTGGAAAAAAAACTTGATTGCCAGAACGATAACTGTCTGCAAAAACTACACATTGCCTTAGATGTACTTGAGAAAATTGGCATTGTCGTAAAAGATCGCGGCAAGTATCGCCGAGTCCAAGAAGAAGACATCATAGAAGCAAAGCTCCGCTGTTCTAGTAAAGGGTTTTGCTTTGCAATTCAAGAAGCAGAGGGAACGGAGGATATATACATCCGTGAAAGCCATTTGAGTAATGCCGGGAATGGCGATCGCGTTTTAGTACAAATGACGAAAGAAGGCAGCCGCCGCCGTAGTCCAGAAGGAGAAGTACTACAAGAGCTGGAACGCGCGAATCACAGTCTACTTGCACGGATCAAACAGACTTCCAAAGGTTTCCGGGCTGTTCCCCAGATGATCGGCTGCTATTTGAAATTGAATTGCCGGATGAAAAGAATTTAGCTGAAGCGGTCGATCACCTTGTCCATGTAGAAATCCGGCGCTATCCATTAGGACAATCTCCCCCGATTGGTGGAGTAGTGCAGATTTTAGGCAGTGATGCGGAAGCCGCCTCTGCTGTAGATCTTGTGTCTTGCAAGCACGACTTGCCGCGTAACTTTAGCGCCACTGTGCTAGAAGCAGCGGCAAGTTTACCAAATCAATTGACTAAACAGATCAAGCAGCGGTTGGATCTGCGATCACTGCTCACCCTTACCTGTAAAACTGAGGATGGCGTTGCCGACTCCCACTTAATTGCGGAAAATGCTTTTACCTTAGAAAAAACCGCAGCCGGACAGTGGCAGCTGGGCGTTCATATTGCTGATGTTGCTTACTACGTCCCACCCGACTCGCCGCTTGACCGGGAAAGCCGCAAACGTGGTAGCTGCGTTTATTTGGGGGAAACAGTGCTGCGGATGTTACCAGAGGATGTGGAACAGCGCTGCTCATTGTTGCCCGGCAGCGATCGCTTAGCAATCTCAGTATTACTTACGATTGATGCAGCTACTGGGCAACTAGTAGAATTTGAGATTCAACCGAGCGTTATTCAAGTTGACTATGAACTGAGTGAACAACAAGTAGAAAAAATTCTTACTGGTCAGCTAGAAGATAGCCAAGACTTGAGTGCAGTAGTTGGGAAGCTAGAGCAACTATCAGCCTTGAGTCAAGCAGTAAGAGACCAGCGACAACAGCGAGGAAGCTTTGAACTCAAACTGCCGCAACGCCAATACCCCTATTACGATGAAGGACTGTTGGGGGCAATCGTGGTTGCTCCGTCGATGGGTGAAGCAAAGTTATTGCCTTCAGGTTCAGCGCTGTTGACGGAGTTAGTGATTTTAGCAAATCAAGCAGTAGCAACTCACTTGCAAGCGCTGGGTGTTCCGGCAATTTACCGCGTGCAATCGGCTCCTGAAGTAGAGGACGTGCAGGAGATGATTAAATTAGCAAGCAATCTGGGAGTTGAACTGCGGTTAGACGAGGAAGAAATTGTTAGACCCGCTGACTTTAAACGCTTTACGGAGCAGTTTGCCCTCTCGCCTTCTGAGCAAGTCTTAACTTATTTGTTACAAGAAACCATGAAGAATGCTGTTTACAGTGCTACGCAGGGGTTTCACTTTGGTCTGGCGAATACGAGTTATACCCGAATTAATTCTCCCTTACGGCGTTACCCAGATTTACTAGTACAACGCGTATTACAGATCCTATTTGAGCAGGGGCGCGATCGCCGTACGACAAGAGCAAAAGAGCGCGTCAATTTGCGTCATAGCTCCTCCCACGGTGAAATTAGTTGGAACGTCCTACCGCCAGAAATCCATCAGGAACTAGAACTTGAGTTGGGTAAGCTTATTGTCCGCCTCAATGAGCAGGAAAAAGAAGCGCGGGATGCCGAAGACGATCTAATAGGGCTGCAAAAAGCTCAGTTAATGAAACAACGCACAGGCGAAGTTTTTCAGGGGCTGATAACTGGGGTGCAGTCTTATGGGTTCTTCGTCGAAATCGCAGTCCAAGCTGCCAACGGTAGGCTGCTTCGGGTGGAAGGGTTAGTACACGTTAGTTCGCTTAAAGATGATTGGTATGAGTATCGAGCGCGGCAACAGGCACTGTTTGGTCGCAAAAATCGTGCTTCCTATCGACTAGGCGATCGCGTAGCTATCCAGGTTAAAAGTGTCGATTACTACCGCCAGCAAATTGACATGGTGACTGTGAATGAACTTGATGGCGAAGATATAGAATCCGAAAACTTAATTGAGTCGAGTTCTGAAGCTTATGCTGATGATGAATGAAACAGACAGGAGACTAAAAATAGTTATGAGTTTTAAGTTTTGAATGTTGAGCGGAGCCGCCGCCGTTCTCTTAGAGAACGGTGGTGAGAAAAAAATGTGGGAATTGCTCTTGCCTTCTTCTCTCCTTAATTCAAAACTTAGAAATTAACGGTCAGCACGCCAGTTCAACGCCAATTTGACGCGACTTGCTACAACGGGGGAAAATATGCACACAACTGGCTCCTCAACGGGATGAGAGATTACGTCCGTAATTATTCCCCAAAACTTTATCGGGAACCCCCGCACACGACTGGCTCCGAAAAGCGCGAGCTACCGCAAGCTCAAAACTCAAAACTACCCTCTGCTTCCCTTGCTTTGCCCTACAGTAGAATTTAAATGTACAACATACCACTTATATTGGGCGTTTCTGGGGCATCGGGTCTGATCTACGCTGTACGTGCTCTAAAGTTTCTCCTAGATGCGGATTATACTATTGAACTGGTTGCTTCCAAATCAACATATATGGTTTGGCAATCCGAGCAGAATATCCGAATGCCGATAGAACCAGACCAACAAGAGCAATTCTGGCGGCAGCAGGCTGGAGTTGAGGTTAAGGGTAAACTACGTTGCCATCCCTGGGGCGATGTCGGAGCCAATATTGCTAGTGGTTCCTTTCGCACTCTGGGTATGGTTGTGATTCCGTGCAGTATGGGTACTGTAGCAAAGCTTGCGTGCGGATTGAGTTCAGATCTACTAGAGCGCTCAGCTGATGTGCAGTTAAAGGAGGGACGGAAACTGGTTATCGTACCCCGTGAAACTCCTTTTAGCTTGATTCACTTGCGTAATTTAACCGCTTTGGCAGAAGCCGGAGCTAGAATTGTCCCTGCTATCCCTGCCTGATACCATAATCCCCAAACTATCGAAGATTTGGTGGACTTTGTAGTAGCCCGCACCTTAGATCAACTGGACATTGACTGCATTCCAATCCAACGGTGGCAAGGGCGTAATTAACGCCAAAATAGGTAATGGGTGTAGAGGCTTGGGTACTAGATGAGCATTTAACTTAGATTTCTCACCCTTTATCTCCTGTTCTTACTCCTTACACCAATTAACTATGCCTATTATTAGAATTGCACTGTTACTGGTAGTACTGGGGAGGGCTGACCCTTTGCTAGGGGCAAAACTGGTCGCCAGTACTGCCGCTAATATTTTTAGAGCGCGAAAACCCAGGCGCTACCGCTGGCAATATGGATTTTACTCAGCATAGCTGCTGGGGCAATTACATCTTTACTGATCACTGGCTTGTTTAAACTAGCAAATTATTTTGCCCCACCCTTAAGCGCCGCCGCACTGCCTCGCCTCGTCGTAATGCTCAAACAAGTCAAGCACGTTATACTACTGCAAGTCGTCCCTCGACTAAACTAGATACTGAATCGACCTCCAGTAATACTGCTGATGATTGGAGCAGTAATTCAACTACTGATGACGATGATTGGGGTTTTGAGGAGACACCGAGAAAACGCAGGACTCTACGCCCAATGACGTTAAAGGAACTTACGAAGTCAGCAGCCAACCCAAAAATAGTTATCAAGGATCAGCATAAACTCGTACAGTTACAAAGAGCCTAGCAATTCTAGCATAGGCAAAACTGAGTCAGTTTATGATGCCGATTATCGCGTACTTACGCCACCCTATCGTCAGCCAGACAGCACTGAAGACAGCCAGAATGAGGGATTTAGCGTTCAACCGAGCGTTACTTCTAACACTCCCGCAAGTCGTTCGCAGCCAAACACAAACTCAACCCCAGTCATACTGCTGATGATTGGGACAGTGATTTTAATGAGGATGATTGGGACTTTGAGGATGAAACACCTGTTACTGATACTGTAAGAAGTCGAACTTATGAAGTTAGTAGTGAACCGAAAAGTGGCTCCCGCTCTGGCTCAGTTTACTCCTATAGTTACCGGGAAGGTAAATCAGAAGTTGTTTCTAAGTCAGTATCTGATGCCGATTATCAGGTTATGCCGTCTAATCCTGATTCAGATACTACTCAAAACGATGATGATTGGGGATTTGGGGATGACAATGAGTTTGAAGATGGCGATCGCGATCGATATCAAACGGCGCTAACCAGATTTCACGCTCTTATTAATCAGGTGATATATTAACACTGCTAAACAGCCACGCATCCCAGTCGCTCACGCGACTCTTGCTTAACTTGACCAGTCATGGCAGCTTCCTGCAAGGTCATGAAAGCATTAAAATCTTCCAACTCATAGCGGGTCGCCAGCAGGACGCGCAGTTGTTCTTCTGCTTCAAGAGTTAGATAACCAGTTTTCAAAGCCTTTTGTACAAGGTCACAAATCAGAGTCATGCTTGGAAACCTCAGACACAAAACCTATACAGTATTTTAATCAAGACAATAACCGAAACTCAAACATAAGCCCTGAAATTAGTGATAAAGCAAGGCAAATCACAGAACGGCAAACTTAAGTTTTGGTATATCTATATAGTCCGACGTTGTTGAACTTGATAAAGTTTCCTAAAGTTTAGATTAAATTTTAGTAAGCTAAAGCTAATTAAGTTCCAATTCAATAGTCACCAAAAAATATTACATTTATTAAAGTTTTATGATAATTTATTTAAATTGTTGCTTAAAATAACTAATTTAAAGTGTTTAATTCAAATCAAATTATAAACAGTAGAAAAGATTGAAACTTAGAGTAAATTTAATATCTGCGAAAACAAATTGCTAATACTTGTTGTAAAAATATTACTCAGAAGGCTAAATTACTAGTACATTTACCCAAGTCGCAATATTACAGTTAAAATTTACTTATTTAAAAATATTAGTAGTTATTAAGATTAGCTATTTTCTAACAACAGATATGTATAAGATAGGCTGTAAGCATACTGAGGGATAACATTATTTAACCTATAAGGAGTAATAAGAGACTATCTAATTTATTAATTGCCCATGCTAATTTTACAGGTATTAATAACAAATGAGTTGGTGAATAAACACCAATATATTTAATCTAATTTCAACTAAAGAGTTATATTAAAAATTATGTAAATACAAGAAATTAGAATTACCTGAGTGGTTGAATAAATGATGTAAATCTACTAGTTTAATCCAACAAATGCGCCTTTTTAACTCTCCCTTTATAAGAGATACCAAAGAAATCTATTACGAATAAAAAGAGATATGGCATGAACAACTTATTAAAAGGAGTCAGCTTGTATTTAATTGGACTGATGGGCGCTGGAAAGACGACTGTAGGGCGTGAACTTGCAATTGCGTCTCGCTATCGGTTTGTGGATACAGATGCAGTGATTTCACAAGCCACAGGCAAATCGATTACTCAATTGTTTGCAGATGTTGGGGAGGGGGAATTTCGGCAGCTAGAAAGCCAGGTACTAGCAGAAGTTTCTGTTTATACGAAGTTAGTAGAATAGCAACTGGTGGCGGTATTGTCTGCGGCGAGAAACTGGAGTTACCTGCACCACGGCTTGGTTGTGTGGCTGGATGTACCTGTAGAACTACTTTATGCTCGCTTGGCAGAAGATACCACTAGACCTTTATTACAAGATACTGATCCCTTGGGAAACTGCGAGTACTCTATGAGCAACGGCAACCACTCTACAAGCAAGCAGATTTACGAATTACTGTTAATAGTGAAGAACACCCGAACAACTGGCAAATAGAGTGCTTAAAGAAATTCCCAGCGTCCTTAAAGTCCAAAGCAGGAGAATGAAGCAAGTTCTTTTTTATCTTTCTAATTCTCTGCAATTTTGGCTAAAAGTGTCGCAATTGACATTGTTGCTAAGTCTCAAACTCCTTTAAACTGTACTCGATAACGTAAGTTTTGCGGTTAAGTATTGCTACACCGCGACACTTACTCTTGCTCAAAAAAGCTACTCATGGTTAACGTGATAGCGAATACATTAGGAAGACTGAAGCTACAAGAGTGCGAGTGCTGAGGCACTCCCTATATTCAACAGTTTGTTGGACGAACAGTTGTCGTCAAGTACGGCGCGCAGCAATGAAAGATAGTGTGCTTAAAGATAAAGTCATGCGCGACATTGTGTTTTTGTCCTGTGTAGGACTACGACCAATAGTCGTTCACGGTGGTGGTCCAGAAATTAACAGCCATTGGCTAGATAAACTGGGAATTGAGCCGCAATTCAAAAATGGTCTGCGGGTAACTGATGCCGCCACAATGGATGTGGTAGAAATGGTTTTAGTTGGTCGGGTTAATAAAGAAATTCGTCTCTTTGATTAACCGTGCTGGCGGGAACGCTGTAGGCTTGTGTGGTAAAGATGGCAATTTGATTAAAGCTCGTCCAGACGGTCGAGAAGGCATCGGCTTTGTCGGGGAAGTAAGCAATATGGACGTTAAGATTCTGGATTCTTTACCAACAAATGGGCATATTCCCGTAGTGTCTAGTGTAGCGGCAGACGAAACTGGTCAATCTTATAATATTAACGCTGACACAGTTGCTGGGGAACTGGCTGCTCTAGGGGCAGAAAAGTTGATTTTATTAACTGACACAGCGGGTATTTTGAGAGACTACAAAGACCCATCTACGATAATTTATAAGCTAGATATTCAAGAAGCACGAGAATTAATTGCCAATGGTATTGTAGGCGGCGGGATGATTCCCTAAGGTGAATTGTTGTGCGATCGCTTGCCCAAGGCGTTCGAGCCGCTCACATTATTGATGGTCGAATTCCCATGCTTTACTGCTGGAAATCTTTACCGATACTGGTATCGGTTCAATGATTGTGGCTTCGGAATTTCTCAGCCAGAAAAGAGCAGAGGATAGCATAAAAAAGCACCTCTGCCCCAAGCAGTTTAAGGATAACTAAAGATAATGCCGACTCGCCCTAGCCCTCGTGTGCGGATACACTGCGTTTGATAAAACTGATCGTTCACAATCACTGGATTGATCAGTGTTGAGTTTCAGGATCGTTGGGTTAACTAGAGTTGGATTGATCAGGGTGGAATTTACTACAGTACCTCTGCCTGGATAAGAGTAACCCGGATAAGAGTAATTGGTGCTGGGCAGAAGACCAGTAGTAGGATCTACGAGAGTCGGAGTCGGAATCGGACTGCCGTAAATGAAGGAAGCGGGGGGATGGGGCTGGTTTACTACTCCAATAGGCATACCCTGACTGATACAAACTGGGCAGAAACTGGCGCAGCTATAGCGGATATCAGCGCTACTCCCACAGTCAGAGGTGCAATTGCAGTAAAAATACTTACCTTATCCCAGTTAAATTGCCAACGTGTGTTCATAGCTTTATTCCAAAAACTGGATTGAGTTGATAAATTCTTAAACTTCTTAAATTCCTAGCTAATGTAGCCTGCACAAATTAGTACAGAATATAATTCACTTATTTAAAATTTTAATGTTTTATTGATTATGACGTTGCCCTGAAAAAAGAATTTCTAAAGCTTCTGGAGGTGGCAACATCAAGAAAGACGCGATTAGTGCAGCAACGTGACAGATTCAGAAATTGTTAAAACCGAGTACAAAGCTGGAATTGCAGCTTTTGAGCGTGGGCAGTACCGTTTTGCGGTTCAGCATTTAGAAAAAGCTGGCGCTTTAGTTGCGCGTAACTCTCGTACTGGGGTGAGGCAGATTTGGTTAGTAACTGCTTATGAAGCAGCGGGACAAAGAATGGGGCGATCGCTTTATGTGAACAACTCAAACTTCATCCTGACTTAGAAACAAAAAAACAAGCGCGGCAATTGCTCTATATTATGCAAGCCCCTCAGTTGAAAAGACCAACTGAATGGTTAACTCAAATTCCCGATTTAGGTACGTTACCTGGGAAGCTCAAACTCGCCTCGGTAGTGCAACTGCTAATAGTTCTCCGCAGCCAAAACAGCTACCAGAACCAGTTGACCTTACTCAGGTTAATACAAGAGACAACCGCTTTATCTGGGTGGCGCTGATTACTATTGGTTTAACGCTGGGTGGATTGATTTGGTGGAATTTATGAATTATCAGCTACCTACTACTCAAGAGTTGGGGCAAGGTGATTATCCCAGGTTCACACATAACCCAGATATTTTGCTAGTAGTACAACTGTGAGATTTTTTGCCAAGATGCCAAGAGGAGGGATCAAGAGTGATAGTTCTAATAACAAATTTAGTACGCGTGATTAAGGGTATTTTCCGGCGATCACGGCAAGGACTACCAGTAGCAAAGGTAAAGCACATATGTCCGACACGGTTGTGGCTCGTTTTTGGGGCATCATTATTACTTTCTGGCTGTGTGGAGTATGACGTTGGCGTAACCTTTAATAACCCCCACAGAGGTGAAATTGTCCAGCATATTAAGCTGGGAGAACGGCTAACAAGCTTTAGTGGTGATTCTGCTCAGGAATGGTTAACTAGCATTGAGCGCCGTGTCCGACAATTGCAAGGTAAAACTAAGCGAGTATCGAACGAAGAAATTACTGTAACGATTCCCTTCAATAATGGCGCTGAACTGGAGGCAAAGTTTAACGAATTTTTTAACCCAGTCGAGAAGACTGATGGGGCTACCACTACAGAGGAATTGCCTACTATCGACTCTAAACTCAGGCTGAATCAGAATAACTTGTTACTTTTATTGCGGAATCGGTTGAGTTATGACTTGGATTTGCGATCGCTCTCGCTAATATCAAACAACGGTAACGTTTTAATTAGTCCTGGTTCAATTTTTGAGTTGGAATTTAGCTTAAACACGCCTTGGGGGGCAAGGAGTGTTGAAACTGATCATGCGATTCACCCAGAAAGCTATCACAAGGGAAAGCAGTTAGTGTGGACACTCAAGCCTGGTGAGTTGAACCATGTGGAGGTGGTCTTCTGGCTTCCCAGCCCTATTGGTATTGGTACGGTGTTGATTACCCTGTTTGTGGCTGCGGGAATTTACCTGAGATACACATTCATGCCAGATCCAACAATTCAACGTACTCAATCAGCCGTGACTGAGAGTTAGTTAGCTAGACTTAGTACTTGTACCATATCTATCCGCTACAAGGGATAGAAAATCTTTCCTAATAAAAAGGGGAATGTAGATCATTCCCCATACCATATTCAAATCAAACCCTTAGTATCTTGACTTAATAATTTAGACCATCTTCAGATCTGCATACTCTGCTAATAAGTCATCAGCAGTTAGGGTGTCGCCTTCTGCTTGTGGTGTCCAGAGAACCTCAATCGCCAACAGTCGTTCGCTGGGAATCGCACCAAAGGAGCGCAAAGCTTGCCGCAAATCATCAGCATTGTTGATTGCTGGTAGTTGCAGGTTGCCTAAAGTTGCAGCAAGAAGAGTTACAACAATGTATTCTCCAGGTCCTTCAGTGATTAATCGTGTTGGGTTATCCAATTCTCCACCGTTGTCAGCTGCTGGTAGAGCACCTTTAGGAGTCGCTGCTTTTAGCTGATTATTGACATTAGAAAGTGTCTCTTCTGCAAATTTGCTGCGTTCTGCCAATGCCAGACGGTTAAACTGAGATTCAGCTGAGCTTAAGCGAGCTTGTTGGGTAGCGCTACCAGCATAGACACAGTATTCTGGATGGCGTAGTAGAGCAAGGGTAGTTTCTTGTAATACTTCTGTACGTCCCTCTGGAGAGTTAGTATCAGCAGTTTCAGCAATGCGGTTGAGTTCGGCTTGTAGATCGCGAGCGCCAGCCAAAAGACCAACTTGTAACCGAGTAACGGAAACAGTAGGATTGCTGCTGTAGTCTACTTCATCTACTACATCACCGCTACCGAAGCGGCGGAAGCTTTGTAATAGGAAGTTAGCGATCGCCAGAAAAATCAAGATTGTAAACAGACCACCAAATCCTCCCCCAATGCCAAACAAGGGAAAGACGAAGGGTAAGCCAAACCCACCACCGGGATAAGGTGAGTAAGGATAGTATCCTCCACCTGGAGGCGCGTAAGTTCGATGTCCTGGCGAGTAGGTACGACCAGGTGCAGAGAAGGAGCCACCGCCAATTCGACCCCCACTACGACCTGCTAAGGCTCCATCAGCGTGACCTAATGCCAGAGTAATGACAATACCAAAAAGGCACAGGGAGTTTAAAAGTTGTGTAGGCAGAAAAAGGAAGCATGAAAAACAATATAGGGGATCCATTACGCACGTGATCTGAAGATGG
>JAUJND010000029.1 GCA_030446505.1 Chroococcidiopsidaceae cyanobacterium YX2bin18
AGTTTTTAAGAGATTGTTCCATATTAGCTGCCATTCGCAGCTACGACGGAATGATAATAGGTATGTCAAATACACCTGCTCTTGAACCTATCAGGTTCTTTGATCATATCTTAAAAGGTGATCCTCACAGACCTGACGATGTGTTGCAATCTGTACGTGAATTTGAAAAACAGTATGGTTTAGTTCCAAAAGCAGTAATTCCTATTACAGAAATGGTCTTACAATCTGCCTTTGCGGTAGCAAGTGATTATAAAATTCCTTTTTTGAGCTAT
This sequence comes from Chroococcidiopsidaceae cyanobacterium YX2bin18, assembly GCA_030446505.1. Lineage (GTDB taxonomy): Bacteria > Cyanobacteriota > Cyanobacteriia > Cyanobacteriales > Chroococcidiopsidaceae > JAHHHE01. The sequence continues at coordinate 273 of JAUJND010000029.1, forward strand.
GAATGTGTTAAAGCATCTCGTAATAAAACCTTGATGAAAGAAGCTTTTATACAGCACAACGTGTCGACTCCTAGATATTTACCTTTTAGAACTATTGAAGAACTTAGAGCTAATTTAGATATTCTGGGATATCCCGCTATTGTTAAGCCAACTATGGCTGCCCATAGTATTGGCATTAGAAAAATTGGATGCTCTGATGATATTGAACCATGCTTCAATTATTGCCAAGAAGGTCTTGCATCTATTTCTTCTGCCTGGTTTATAGAAGAAGGATTATTTCAAGTTGAAGAATTTATAGAGGCAGATGAAGAATTATCTGTAGAAATTATTAATTATTTAGGCAATCATAAAATTATCGCAATAACTGATAAGTATCTGACCCCTCCCCCTTATTTTGCAGAAGTTGGACACATGGTACCTAGTAAGTATTCAGATAACGAATTAGTGCGAAGTGAGGCATTAAAAGCATGTCAAGCTTTGGGTATTTCACATGGTATTTCACATGTTGAAATCCGAATTGCTCAGGATAGAAAACCTTATGTTATTGAAGTTGCTTCAAGACCAGGTGGAGATGGAATTATGGATCTTGTTGAAAGAGCCTACGGTGTAAACCTTTATGACTTACATATTCATTCCTATCTTGGAACTCTTGACAAGGAACAATTATGGAACTCTAATCCATTAGGTACAGCAGCAGTTGCATTTCTCCCAGGTAAGGCAGGCATTATAAAATCTATGTCTCTCCCACAACAACTTCCTAAAGAGGTTGTAGGATTATACCTTTCAGCGAAGCCTGGAGATGAGGTCGGAAAGACCCTCAATTATGACGATAGAATGGGTACAGCTGAGTTTTTCTGGGACTCACAGGTAGATGGACTCAGTAGCCGCCATTTAGAGCTAGCCCAACAATTAAGAGATGAAATATACGTTTTTGAGTAACCTGTCACTGCTTTTTGATAAGTAACAGTGTAAAGCGGGACGCTTTAGGATGATACTTGCAAGTCTGGTGAAGCTAAAATCCATTGCATATTAAACTTTACGGATGTCAGTGAATACGGGCATCCGTCTAATACTTAAGAAATTTAAGTCAGGGAAAACAAGCCTTTTCATCTATTTATTGAATTTCAATAAATAGATGAAAAAATCTATATTACACATTTGTTTCTTTTAAGTATAAGATGATAAAAAAGACCAATGACTTAGCCCATTAGAATTCCAGGCTTTATTTATAAGTTGTTTCATATTATTTGATGTACTTTTCATCCAAAATCTAGAAGATCTATATATTTTCGTTTCGTTGGCATTCACACACTCATAACACAAATAATTAATTTGAGAAGAGAATCAAGTAGGAGATATAGAGGTATAAATGACTCGGCAAAATATAGGTTACATATGGGGTATGTTAGGTGTATTAGGATTTAGTTTGACTTTGCCAGCAACTCGTGTAGCAGTATTGGATATTGACCCTCTAGTTGTTGGATTAGGTCGTGCTCTTATAGCAGCTATCTTGGCAGCGATCTTATTATCTTTGACACGTCAACCATTACCACCTCGAAGTTCTATACCCCAACTTTTTATTGTAATTCTCGGAGTTGTTGTAGGTTTCCCGTTGTTGTCTGCCATAGCGCTGCAGACAGCACCTGCATCGCATGGTGCTGTAGTTACCGGACTTTTACCTTTAGCAACTGCTATTTGCGGAGTTTGGCGGGCTGGTGAGCGTCCCTCTGTGAAATTTTGGCTATCTGCTATGTCCGGCAGTATGCTAGTGATACTTTTTTCACTTCTTTCCGGCTCTAAGTCTCTATACATTTCTGATTTATTTCTTCTTGGAGCTGTGTTTGCGGCTGGTCTAGGCTATGCAGAAGGAGCAATTCTTGCCCGTACTCTTGGCTCATGGCAAGTTATTTGTTGGGCTTTAGTTTATTCTGCTCCTTTACTAGCTATTTTCTTTATCTTCCACGGTTTCCCCTTGCCACACTATGTATCTAACAGTGCATACTTAGGATTTTTCTATGTAAGTTTTGTTAGTATGTTTCTAGCTTTTTTTGCGTGGTATTTAGGGCTTTCGATAGGAGGAATTGCTCGTGTCGGACAAGTTCAACTTCTTCAACCATTTCTAACTATTCTTGCCTCCGCTGCATTACTTGGGGAAAAACTCAGAGTTGAAACAATATTTTTTGCTTTATGTGTTGGGCTATGCGTCCTAATTGGAAAGAATGCCTCTGTCGCGAGGCAATAACATAAGATAATATTTTGGTTTCTGTCGCAAAAAGTGGAGGAGATGGTGAGATAGGAGCGCATCTAATCATTGAGGAGTACAAGGTTAATGTTAAAGGCTAGTTCTTCTTTCCTGGAATTTAGACTATCCATAGCAAAGAAACCCAGCACTGCTGAGTAAATGAGTTAACACTAAAAAGATGGCACTTTGAAGAGTTAAGCAGACTCAGGCAAGGATTGCTTTCGCCTACTCACACTTTTTCGCCTTTGTATAGCAGTGGAGAAATTGTGGTCGCTAAGACTGAAAGCCTTACAATTCAAGAACTTTAGCTATTGCTTTAATTGTATACCTACTGAGTTGAACTGTCCTATTCCTGGTTGTTTCTGGGATAGTTGATACCGCAAAAGCTGTTTCTGCGCTGATGCAGCCTGCTTGCGGTAGCTAGTCTAAACACCGGAAATAGGACAGTTGTCCTTAACGACCATTTTTTCCCTGCTGCTATACAAAGGCGATTACACCGTTTTGAGTCAGATAATCGATAATAGTTTCCACAAAGCGGATTTGATTAGCGCTAAAGTTGCCGCTCTCTAGATACTGGGTAAAGGCAAGTTTTGCAGCATTACGGTCTAACCCAACAAGTTTACGGATAAAAAGCTTTAGGCTTAGGTCTTTTCCAAACACTGCTTTAATTTTCTCCTCAAGTTGGCTCAAGATATCTCGTACTTGGTCGCGTAGCCCAATAAAATCATTCGTTCGCTTCAAGATTGAAAGCTGGAGCAGCCGACTAAAGTTACGTTCATCGACTACACAGCAAATGTTTCAAAAGCAACTCTTATCGGTTCTGACGAGTTTGGCATAAAGTTGAGTTTTTCAAAACCAATAACCTTGCCGTTTTTATCCTTCATCAAAACCACCTCATTCCCTGTTTCCTCAACTTCATACTCATCTTCGGGAGTGCCAAACCAGACAACTAGAGTATTGCCAATGCGGTCATGAAAAACTTTTACTTGCGCCATAGCACTGTTCCCTCCTTAATTCCACCTGTTCTATACGCTGTAATCAAAAAGCCCTCACCATTTAACCGTTTGGCGATCGCGCAGACCCAGCGATTATCTCCATCTGTACGATAGAATAAGTAAACTTGCTGATCGCTTTTGCTCAACCGAACTTCATCTGGATGAGTTAGCGTTTCTCGAACATCCGCTTCCCGATTCCGCATAATTGGGTGCTTAACTGTAGTAATCAGTTCCCAATAACTCACGGTTGTACGAACGCTAAAGCCAAGGGGTGTTTCGACTTCAAATAAAATATCTTCATTGTCAAAGATATTACTTGTCATCACAATAACCTTTCTAATTCATCCAAATCTGCCCGAATCTCATCCTCTAGCAATCACAATTTCTGCAAAATCACTTTAACTGGAGTCAAGTTTTTATTAATACAATAATGTTGATATAGATAAAAATCTAGGTAATATGCCAAGAAGAAAGCTAGATGTCAAAAAGACCGAGATAATTCAGGTGATGGTCACGCCTAGTGATAAGGCAGCCTTTGATGCTTGGTGCAATGCCAATAGCACCACCACCATGAGCGAGGTGCTACGGTCAGCAATGGAGCCTTATAGTTGATTGCAACAATCGAGAAAATTGATCCATCTAGGTCAGAGTTACTTCCCATGACACCTCACCTGTTATATGAAACCGACTACGATACATGGCTAACCAGCCAAATTCGCAGCCTACAAGAGGGCAAGTTAGAAGCCCTCGATATACCACATCTAATTGATGAATTAGAGGGATTGAATAGGAGCAATGAACGAGAACTAGAAAGTTATCTAATTTTGCTACTTGCTCACCTGCTCAAGTGGGAATATCAACCGGACAAACGCTCCGGCAGCTGGGAGGCGACGATCGCTAATAGTCGTGACAGAATTACAAGGGTGTTAAAAGACCAGAAATCTCTAAATACTCGGTTCAAGGAGTTTGTTCCAGATGCCTATAGAAAGGCTAAAAAATTAGCTGCCAAAGAAACGAGGTTGAGAATTGATTTATTCCCTGAAAACTGTCCCTATTCTATTGATCAGTTGCAGCACGAAGACTGGCTGCCAGAGTGACACTCCTTAGAGGGTTTGGTAGCAATGGAACATAAAATTACGCTAAAGCTAGAAACCGATTCAGATAAGCATTCTTACGATAACTTTTAAGGACTTTTCTCGCTGCCCAGTCTAGTCTCACTTTTGTAACGAGAACAGAGAGGAACGCGATCGCGCCATTCAGAATGCAGCCCTCTCTACTACTTGTGGCGTGGACGTTTGGGTGATTATATTTGCCGCTCGTCTACAGGTGAATTTACATCGTTTAACGCCAGTTTTCCAAGTTGGCGATCGCTGCCACTACTCAGGAGCAAAAGGGGCAATGGCTGTCACTTGTCGCGGTAAAGAGTTAGAGGTGTTGAACACTCGCATTAATGACCAAGGTGAACAAGAGTGCGAAGTAAAAGCATCCGGTTGGTGTACAAGTTACTGGGTGTTGTCGCGTAGTCTCAAGAAAAATGAGATAATTGCCCATTTCAGGCTGAGTTTATCAAATAGGCTCTCAAGTTATTCACTCTCTCAAGGAAAACTTATTTACCTTTATTGCGCGACACCCTATTTGAGCAGTGGCTTGAGTGGCGTTGCCAGCAGCATCATGGGTGGTGTAGGTTAAGGTGTACACTCGACCTGTTCCAGTCCCAGAGCGTTCTGTCCGCAAGAACACCCGTCCATCAGGTGTAATTTCAATGTCAGTTGAGATGTTGCTCTTACTCTTGACATTTTGCCCTTTGTTGCTTGTAATCGACACTAAACTTACTGTCGGATTGCGGTCAATATTATCACTGGTCTAAGTATTGACTTTGGTCTCCACCATCTGGTAATTTCGCGGTCAAAGTGTATTGGGAGTGACGCTATAGCCCTACGGATATACATTAGGACGTTGCTTGAATGCGGCATCGACACAATTACGAAAGGTGTCAAATTCATCCCACCGTTGTCTCATCCAATTCTTCAGCACAAACCACCAATGCTCGATTTGGTTTAGGTCTGGAGAATAGGGAGGAAGATACCACAATTCACATCCTGCTGCTGCCACAACATCCTCAATTGATTGAGAATGATGGAAACTGGCATTATCGATAACGATCACATCTCCCGATTGCAACTGCGGCAAAATGCATTCCTCTAACCACATCTCAAACAAGTCTCGGTTGCACGACCCCGAAAAGGTCATGGGTGCAAAAATGTTCCCTTGCTTGAGTGCTGCGATCCAACTGACTCGTTCAGTGCGTTTGCCGGATTTGAGGGCATGAAACCGCTGTCCAATCTTGCAGTAGCCGTAGGAATACTCGTCGCGATTATCAATGCCTGCTTCATCGACATAGACAATTTGACTCTCAGATTTTGTCTTCAATCGTTCCTGGAACTCTTGACGCTTGAGGTCATCTCGTTCTTGATACCCATAAGTCTTTTTACGACTGACTCCAATCTTCCGCAAGGCATCACTGATGTTCTGCTGAGTCACGTTGTCTCCCCATAACGTCGCCAGTTGCGCTTGCGTCTTGTCTCCATGCTGTTGCACAAACTCACGAAACCTCGACCAGTCACTGATTTTATGTCTACAGCCCTGCTGATAGTTCGTGATCGCTTGACAGTCTCCATCTTGTTCCTCTCGTTTAAGCCACAGGTCTAAGGTATTGCGGCTGATGTTCAACATCCGGCTCACATCTGTTTTACCTTCTCCACGTTTCACTGCTGAGATCGCTTTGGTGCGAAGGTCATTGCTGTAGGGGGCAGGCATCAGGGTTTTTTGGTTACTTTTTTCTCCCTATTATATGTCCTAACACAGTTTCGTATAGCTATAACACTTAACTCCCGGGGTTCCTGAGCTGAAGAGACAAGCCTTCAAACTGAGAAGCAGTGAAACTTTGGGTTGGTCAAGGCATCATCTACACTCACTGTCAGTGTCGATGCCGCAATTAGTGAAGGAACCAGCGAAATGTGCTTTGTCTGGGTTAACTTTGAAAGTTTTGTAAGCGGTGCGTTGGAAAGCTGTACCCCTAGCGCTTGTACTTTCGATGTTTGCCAAAACCTGAAATTTACCTGGAACCCCAGACTTAACCGATGCGGTAAACAAGCCGTCACCAGCAGTTGAGCTACCCATTGGCACGCCGCCGTCATGAAAGTTGGCAGGTGCTTCTGTGAAGGTTGGAGCGTCAACTTTTGCTATTGTGGCTTTAATTGAGGGATTCTTGAGGATGTTTTTCCCATCTACCACCCTAAAGTTGCCCTACGTTTGCTCATCACCTACTTTAACTGGATTTGGCTACATTCTTTTTTAAAGACTACAGCAGCTCAACGAGCAGATTTAACCTTAGAATCCTGGACTTGGAAAGATATTACAGTCTATTCCACACTTTGGTGGGGCACTATCTATTAATCTTTAGACCGACTTGCCTAACATAACTTTACATCGTGTCCTATTTTGCACGTATCTCGGCTTTTCAACCACATGAGATTTATTTGTAAAAGTGAAATCAATAAAAAAATTTTCTTTTTTCTGGAATTGGCTTTTTTATCAGTGTAATGACTACTACAACTCCCAAAAAACCTCAAACATACACTAAGGAGATATTAAAACTTAATTTATTGATGTTTTGCTAAGATCTAATAACACCTTTACTACTAAAGGATAAAGATCTTGCTACTAAACCTACTGAATCACAACAGGGTAGGCGCTCTTAGTTCTAGGTTGTGGTCAAAGCGTTTTCGTAATACCAATCTTTTTTTGGAGAATTTGGAATGTCGGTAACTATGTATACATTTTCGCAGTTATTGACTCGTTTTTTTCAGAGTTTGTAAGAAATCCGCCTATATACACCCTGCCGAAATTGTTTAAGTTGTTGAATAGTTGTCATGGTCAAGCTTTTTTTCAAATCTATTGTAAAATTTAGTGAAAGCATGTATAGTTCTGTTTAGAGTTAGTTTCAACACCTTGCTAAATTATATTAAATACAAAAAGCTATTTCAAATATTATGATAAGGTTGGTTTAAATCTTTCCAAAGAATATTGCTAATCAAAAGTGCTTCACCATGGCTTGATCATTTCACTATGTATTGTAATTAGAAAATAAGATTACACATAATGAGTAAATAAGTGAATAGAAATCGTCTTCTTGGAAAAGCAGAGCAACTTATATGGTTTATTGATCAAGTTTTTCCTCTTAATGCAGTTATTGGTGCAACCATTACAGGAAATCTTTCTATTCAACAGTTAACTGAAGCTTTAAACCAAGTTCAGCACCGACACCCACTGCTAAATGTTAGTATCAGCATTAATCAGGAAGAACAACCGTACTTTATCTCTGATATCTTTTCCAAAATTCCTTTGCGAGTAGTTATACGGCAAAGTGAAAATCATTGGTGTCAAGTAGCTGCAGAAGAACTTGCTGAGCCTTTTGAATGGAGTAAAAGTCCACTAATACGTGCGGTGTTACTCTATTCGTCCGACACTAGCGAACTAATGTTCACTTTCCACCACAGCATTGGCGACGGCTCATCAGTAGTTTATCTCATTGAAGAAGTCTTACAACAGATGCATAGTCCTAGTGATAGACTAGAGCCTTTGCCATTTTACCCTCCTTATGAAGAACTGATTCCTCATCATCTCCAAGAAGACAACAAAGATTCTTTGATACAAGAACCAGAAGAGAACAATTTTCCCAACTCTAGTTTGTTCATAGAATTAAATGAAAAGAAAGGTCTCCGAGATTGGCGAGTCGGGTTATTAAGCTGGAAACTCTTACCGCAAGAAACTGCTAAATTAATCTTACATTGTCGAGCAGAGAAAACTAGTATACATGGGGTTCTTTGCGCTGCATTTTTTGCATCGATATCAGAAGAGATAGGTTTGAAGAAAGATACTTTCATCAAGTGTTTCTCTCCTTGTAACATGCGACAGTATCTCAAAGCACCAATAGAGAAAGATTTTGGACTTTACATCGCTCTAATATTAACTATCGACCAAGTTAAACATTTAGATAATTTTTGGGAAACAGCTAGAAAGACTAAACTTAAACTTAATCAAGCAGTGGTACAAAGAACAATATTTAATGGTATTCCAGGACTTGAAAACTTTTTTGCTACCAAGCCAGACCCTGTAGAAGTACAAAAATATTCAATAGAAAACTTTCCATCCGATTTGTTTGTGAGTAATTTAGGTGATCTAAAAGTTTCATCACAATTTAATTCGTTGCAGTTGCAAAACTTTTTTATAACAGGACCTGGTCTATCAATTGAGCCATTCTTTGTTGGAGCAGCAACAATTAATGGAACAATGTGTGTAACCTTGCGTTATTTAAAATCAATCATTACAGAACCTGTCGCTGAGAAAATAAGTTTAGGAGCATTACAGAAAATACGTAAAGCTTTTGGTTGAAGATATTCTTATAGGCTAAACGCATCTAAAGTATAAGGATCCTTTAACAGCAGATGTGAGTTGGTTAATTACCTTTTAAAAAGTAAATGTATTTTTATCTAGTCTATACAAAAAATAAAATCTATTGTACTATTTACTATAGTAATTCCTCTTAATGAATATCCATATTCATGACATCAGAAATGAAGATATTACTCAAATTCCTTGAAGGCAGCCTAATAAGCATATAGTTTCACAGTAAAAGGAAAAGATGTTAGTTCTAGTAACAGGTGCAACTGGTAAAATAGGTAGTGAATTAGTAAAGCAACTTGCTAGTGTAGGTACGCAGGTACGAGCACTTGTCCATGATCCTGAAAAAGCTGTGGCACTTAAGGGATCGAATGTTGATATAGTGATCGGTGATCTTGCTAAACCAGAGACACTTGATGCTGCTTTAGAAGGTGTTGAACGTGTTTTCTCTCTTGTTCCTTCAACACCAAATTCATTAGAACTGGAGACAAATCTTTTAAAGGCTATAAAGCCTACTAATGTTCAACAAATTGTTAAATTGTCTTCTATAGAAGCAAGTGAAAATTCACCTGCTTCCTTATTCAGAGATCATTGGTTAGGAGAACAGGGTTTTCAAAAATCTGGTATTCCATTTACAGTAATACGTCCCAATGCTTTTTACCAGAACTTGCCGTTGTTTGCACAGAGTATCAAGTCTGAAGATACCTTTTCTGTGCCTTTAAAGAATGCAAAGGTGGGTTTTATAGATACTCGTGATATTGCGCTCGTAGCAGCTAAGGTATTGACCGAGAATGGTCACGAGGGAAAAGTATACACTATCTCAGGACCAGAATTACTTTCATACCACGATGTAGCTGAAAAGCTTTCTGTGTATCTTGATAGAAGGATTACTTATGTCGATGTGACTTTAGAAGACTTCAAAAATACCTTATTGACATGGGGTATTCCAGATTTGTTTGCCCAGAGGTTAGTTGCAGCTTGGGGGGTAATCGGCGATGGTAAATTCGATTTCTTAACGAATACGTTTAATGAAATAACAAAGAGCCACCCAAGATCATTTGACGAATTTTTAAATGACTACGCCCATGTTTTCAAATGACCTTAAAAAATCTTGAATAGATGGATAGTGCTAAACTTCGGTTTTAGCTCTCAGAACAAGTTTCATAAATCTATCCCAGTAATAAAATTCTGTTAATCCAAATGTGAATTGTGGCAAGGGAAAGAAAAGCATTGAAACAGACGAAATTTCTTTCCCACCGAACAACAAGCCTACGGTATTTCCGTTGAAACCATGCGAAACAACGCTCTTGTTGAAAACGTGGGACAGAAATTTTAATTGGTCTACCCCGATTTTTCTTCGTCTTCCAGGCTCGTTTTGGTAATTGTGGTCTAATACCATGTTTACGTAAAGCCGCTCGTATTTCCTTTGAATCGTAGCCTTTATCGGCAGCCAGCACTTTGACTCGTTTACGGGGTCTACCAGGTTTATAAGTTTTGACTTTGATGCTATCTAGAAGCGGTATAACCTGGTTTCGTTCACTACCGTTGGCTGGTGTTGTGCGATTAGCTAGGGGCATACCATTAGCGTCAGTCAGGGTATGGATCAAAATCCCTTTACCCTTATAACCATATGTAACATCCTCACCACCGCCTTTGCCAGGGGGAAAAAGACCCGTCTATCGCGCCATAACTCCAGTTAATTAATCCTCGTTCTGACCCGATTCCCAGTATCCGTGCTTGTAATTTTTCTAACGTTCCATTTGTTCCCCAACACTTTAGCCACCTGTGCGCTGAACTTTTTGATGCCCAAATTTTTTCCTGCGGAACATTACACCAACGGCATCCTGTTACCAATATATACAGCAAGGTGTTGAGTAAATACCGAAATAGAGTATGTGGCATTCCGCGTCCGCGCTTTTCTGGTTCCTTGGTAAAAATATCCTCAAACAACTTCCATTCCAAATCACTTAATCCTTCAAATCGTCCAGCCATACTGTGATATATCCTTTCGATCTGAAAAGCAGATTATCACGTTTCTACTATTAGTGGGATAGGTTCTAAAACATCCTATAAAATAAAATAAAATCTAAAACCATAAACGTTTATGGTTTGCATGGCGTGTTGCATCGTCAAAGTTAGCCTAGCAGTTTGGAGCAGTTCGTTTATGAAGCTATGAAGCATCTAGCCATGTTTCTTCTGCATCCTTATAAAATTCTCCGCCCGTCTCCCACTGGTACTGCTCCTGTTCTCCAAGCAGCAGACCTAACCAAATTTCTATTAAACTCAGATCTTGCATCAAGCTTAAATGCTTTCACCATAAGTGTTTTATCTAAATTTTCTGTAATTCGAATTCCGCTTCATATAAGGCTTCCAAGGCTAAAGGTGATCGCTTGAAAAAATTAGGAGAGCTTGAGAGCCTTATTTTTCCGTTAGGTGCAAGATCTGAGCAAAGCTTTTTACCTACGGCTGTTTCTCACAACTCATTTAGGATCATTTAGGATCGCTATAGCAAGAAATACTATACTACTTTATTGTTGGAGTAGTTTTTTAAGACTAAAACCTTAAATTTACATGAATCAAAAGAAAGAGATTTCTAGTTTTTTCTTGATTAAAGAAACAAAAGGCTTCCTAGTTTTTTCTATCAAGAAAAACTAGGAAGTTCCTTAGACATTTCTTAACATAAACTATGGTGTTCTCTTAATAATCGAGTGGGATATTGTGATTAGTTTAAAATTGCTCGAGGGGATAGATTAGATTTAAAGATGCTGAAAAAATTATTATTCGTTATTGCAGCAGCAGTATGTATTACTTCAGGAATCACAGAAGCAGTACAGGCAGCAAAGATTGATGTAATAGCTACTGGTCTTGATAATCCACGAGGTTTAACCATTGGTCCAGACGGCGATATTTACGTTGTGGAAGCGGGTACAGGGGGTCAATCAAAAAGATGTGTTCCCTCACCTAGTCAGATCGGCGCGACACTATGTTACGGCTTAACAGGTGCCGTGACACGCATTCATAACGGTGTAAAGAAACGTGTAATTACGGGTCTCCCATCCATAGGATTAGCCAGTGGCGATGGTAGCTATGGTCCTCATGACATAAAATTCGATTCCAATGGAAGAGCTTATGTTCTTGTTGGTTTTGCTTCTGACGCAAGAAACCGCGATAATTTAATGGGCAATAAGAACATTGGCTCTCTCCTTGCAATTAATAGTTTTAACGGTGGACCTTCTTGGACAAAGATTGCCGATCTAGTACGCTTTGAAATCACAAATGATCCTGATCGTCGCGGACTGATTAGCAACCCTTATTCCTTCGTAGTTAAGAATGGAACTGCTTATGTTGTTGATTCAGGTGCTAACGACTTTTTAAAAGTGAAGCTTTATGCGAGTGGGGTTGCTTTAGAAACTGTGTTTCCTACTCGCACCGTGACTGATTCAACGACTGGTCAGGATGTTTTTATACAATCAGTACCTGTATCTGTTGCAGTTGGTTTGGATAACGCCTTGTATGTAGCGGAATTCACAGGTTATCCTTATCCAATAGGTAGCGCGCGTATCTATCGAATTGTTCCAGGACAAAAGCCAGAAATCTATGCTAAGAATTTTACACAGATAATTAGCATAGCTTTTGATACCGTAGGCAATTTATATGTCCTGGAGTATGGTAGTCAGCCATCATCAGGTAGTGTTCTTAACAGTCGTGGGACTCTTATCCGCGTAGCCCCTGATAATACTCGCAAAATTATTGCTAGTGGTGATGAACTAATCGCTCCTAACAGCCTTGTAATTGGCGCTGATAATGCTGCTTATGTCACAACCTTCGGTACATCTGCAGGGAAAGGGCAAATTATTCGTATTGACCTTACACGACCAGTGCCTTAATTTACTTATAAATTAAGGCTGTTAGTTTTTAGTGCGTATCACCTTCCTCCATGATTTAAAGAACGCAGATACCAGATTGCGGAGCAGTGACATTTCACAACTTTTTAAGCAGATATGTGAAATTTTGTACATTACCAACCAGCGAATACTGGAAAAAACATGAATATTTACCGAAAACTAGCATCTACCGCTGCAGGACTTACCCTAAGCTTCGTAGCCATTCAATCTCAACCAGCAGTAGCTGCGGACTTTGCTTTAAAAGGGACTTTGGGTTCAACGAATGTTGTACCTTATACAGACTTCACTGGAACTTACTCCCTTCCTTCTTTATCTGGATTTAATTTAATTCTTAACTATCAACTGACATTTACTGGTGGCGATGGAGTAGCTCCCATTACTGTATCTAGTGCCACACAACGTCCTGGCGACGATAGTTTTTATACAGACAATGTTCTAGAAACGCCCAACACGTTTGATATTTTGTTTCAGCAGGAACTTCCAGGATTTGGTTTGGGCGGATTGATTTTCTCAGGTACCCCTTTTAATGGCACTTTTATCAATACAGATGGCGCTTATGGCGATTCTTTCTTTAATTATGGATCGTTATATGGTAACAACGTAGCGCTCATAACCTCGGCTCAGAGTAAGGCTGTCCCAGAACCAACCCAGATTCCGGGCTTGCTCCTTTTTCTGAGTTTAGGTTGGTTTATGTATAAAAAGAGTAATCGCATTAGGTCTGTTGGGAAATAGAGAGAAAAATAGTTGTGCGTCAGCAAAGCGTGGGATAGGTAGTGCATTAGATTGTTGTGAGATAGGTGGCAATGTCGTACCAACTCCAGGCTTGAGAGGTTAATCCCGCTCGCCCAAAGCTGCGGTAGATTTGAAGCGACTATGCTGCCAAGTCCAGTTGAAGTAGCTCACCACTAATCGATCTGTCACTTTTGTCTGTTCCCATACCTTGCCAAAGAGCGTTTTGCCGTCGATGCCATCTGCCAGTTTTTTGTAGCACAGTGCCGTTAGTACGTTCTAATCGCTGCATTTTGCCAGAGCCGATGTGGTGCTGAATTTCAGGAGGTAGGACTCGCTCATATCCGCACCAATCATCGCGCTTTGAATTGCTTGCAATTCGTTTTTCCCTCGGTGTTGACTACTAACTCATCAATCAGTTCATCAGTGTGTTTGCTAACTCGCGCCGCCAGAATTAAGCCACTCGAATCGGTAAGACTAAAACCTATCCAACAATCTCCGACCTCTAGCTCTTAGGCGCAACAATGAATAAACCACAAGTACAATCTGATGCCTTGCGTCTTGCTGAAAAAAACATCAAAGTTGTTGATAATTATCTGAATCCTGATGAGACTGTTGTGGGATTTGGCTATGGCGGAAGCGAATCTCTGACGCTGTTTTTGCAGAAGCCAGGCTCTAAAAAGTTTGTACGCAAAGTATTGAGTGAACGTCTGATTACTCCTAAATGGGGACGGAGCGGAAGCGATGTTATGTTGCCCCCTTGCCAAAAGGCAAAGAGTCAGACTCAATATCTCATGACTCTACCGGACTCAGTTAAACCTTTTTTTCCAAAAGTGCTTAATACTACCGAGCGGGAGCAAAAGTTAACAGAGGATAACGAAACCACTGTCTATGAATATATCTACGACATGGATTTTATCCCTGGCATCGAAGTCAGCCAGTTCGTTAGAAAATATCAGCCATCGAAGGAAATCGTGGCAGCACTCTATTACATCATATTCCGGCTTCTGAATGAAAAAATCCATAGCCACCGCCGACGAGAACCGTTGGGTTCCACTTTGGAACAATCGTATTTCAAAAAAATAGAAGCTCGTCTTGCTCTATCACAGAATACAGCACCGAAAACTTTCGGGAACGACCTGCTGAAATCTGAAGAGATTATGATTAACGGCAAAAGAATGCGTAATGTGCCTCATTTACTTAGAGAATTACGCAACAATCCAGCTTACCAAGATATTTTAGAGCCTAAGTTCCATTCTCTAGTTATGGGTGATACCAATACAGAGAACATAAAAATCGGTAATATCGAGCCATTGCTAAGGGAATATCAAATTTCTCTGTAGTTAACCCTCCGTTTACCGCCGAGGATTTGAATATTCGTTTTCTTGATCCGCGTGCTATTGGATTTTATGAGAACAATGTCGATACCTATGCGGATGACCCTATGTACGATAACAAGCCATGGCACAATAGTTTAGGGAACTATGACAAAATTCATGGTGAGCATTTTGACCTTGCATACCAGCTTAATAGAAATGTACCCCATATTCTTCTCGCCTTTCATGAAGATAACCCTTACGAAAGTTCCTACTCTGGTATAGACAAATACTTTAGTGAAGTCATGACTGCTGCCTGGAAATTGGATCGTTCTGATTCAGATGTGAATCAGAACGATCCAAACTGGCTTGTACGTTTTGTATTCCTTATGGGTACTCACTTTATGGCAATGCCACCGTTCCACTTCAGTAAAGATGAAAAGGGTGTTTTGCTCGATGATGCATATCACCAAAGTCGACCGTTGGCGATCTATGTTGAAGGAATCAAGTGGCTTAATATGACTCTAGATATACTTGAAGGAAAGATGGATGAGTTCCACGGCATCCCGGTTCCTAATTTCGGAATTCATACAAAAAATTACGAACTTCTAATAACACCAGTGGCTGTCTAAAAGGGTGTTTGAAAAGTCGGCTAGGCTGGGAAAAGCTTTCTCAATATATGCTGTAAATAGATAGTAGACAGCATCGAAAAAGCAACATATTAAAGTATGCTCCAGCAATCTAGCCCTTGCCCAATATGAACTTCTGAGTAATATGATTCCAGAACCAAAATCGGTGGTCGGAAGCGTGAAGTCGATATATGCATAAAATTTGTTTGACCTTTTAAAACTTTTCAACTAGAATCGCAAGGCTTTCCCGACCATAATCTGTGATTTGGTGGGGGAGGAATTGTATGCAAATTAGGAAACTAGAGGTCTATCATGGCTTCTGAAAGCCCCACTATAACCTATAGGTTGATAATGGGTAGTTTACACATCCTTTAAGAATATTTTGCACGACGAAAGAGATTATCCATTATGAACCGCGAAGTGGAAAAGGACGTTTTATCTATGCATTTATCGGAACTTTCGCCGCAACTTAACAAGATCGGTGGGCATCATCAGTGTTTCAAATCTCTGCTAAATGAGCGGCGGATTTTCCAACCCTTGGCACTGGTGCGTTCACGGTTTGGGGATTGGGCAGGAACCTATCGGTTTTGAGCCGGATAAATCAGATCGGTTGCTTGAAATAAGTCTTGCACTGTTTCAACAAACCAATATTGGTTATTACGTATTCATAAATCATTTGCTTCATGGTATTGTCGAAACATGTGCAGCTTTATCATTGAACAATAAACTTGCTCAACAGCGTGCCTATGATCAATTCACAAGTGCGATAGAGCATCTGCCAAGTGAATCATGGCAGTATGTACGTGCTTGCGCTTTGTTGACGGAGAGCCTGGTAAAGCTTGGTCAACTCGAAACCCATCGATATAATGTCCATCGGCGTATGGGAATAGCATTTAAGCAAGTAGTGAAACTAGATGCGGACAATGACAAAATTAGTTATGAAAAACTACAGCTTTTGCCAATCTCCTGTTGGCAGCAGGACAGGCAGGATTTACAGATTTGCTCACTTTGCGCCAGCAAAACGGCGATACTTATGCTGATACAGCTTTGCAACTAGCCACAACAATATCCGATATATTTTACCGTAGTAGAGGTTCAGCAATTATTTTTTCCGTTTTGGGGATAATTGGTGGCAAACAACAAGTATATACTGGACAACAAAATCATCTTCAGGCTCTTTTAGATAACTTGGATTCAGAGTTGAGTCATTCATTGAGCCGAGATTCAGACGGCGTTCATGAGGGGTCAGATTATTATATATTTCCGCTATCATTGATACTCAATGCAATTGCGATATTAGATTGTCCTGATTATCTGACTTATAGAAGAGATTGGGTAAGGCAAACCGTATCACTTTTTTCATTCTCTCGCCTGCGGCGCAGGCTTCGCAGATAACGTTTTTTATCTATGCGTTAGACAATCTTGGTGTACTTGATGCGTATGTGCCCGACCTTATCGCATTCTTTCATAAATGTATGGAAAGATATTTACAATCAACAGAGAGGGCTACCGAGTTGATGATTATTTGCGGTAATACTTACTTAATTCATTTGGCTTGCCAGTTAGAACGACCTGACATTCTTCATCCTCGCATTTTATCAATATTATCGAACAGTGTAGTACAGACATCAGGTTCTGAACGTTATCTGGAAAGCACTTATGGCTCCAGTTATATGGTAGCGGCCTATGCATTATCTGCATTTTATCGCCTGGGACCAGTGGATAGGTTGTTTGATGAACAACTGAGCCTGACAGATGCAATCAGTCGTTTTAAAGATGATTCAAAATCTACGGCAATAAATTCACCAAAAACTGCGTTTGCACTGATTGAAGCAGCACTGCGAATGCGTCCTGTCGAGTCTTGCGACACGTCACTTTTCAGTAATATCCAGCTCAGTGGACGATACTGATTGTTTTAAATACGTTAAAAAATACTCGATAAGGCTACCTTATTTTTCTTTGTTTTAATTTTTGTATCTTCCAGTTCTTTAAAAATTCATTCCTTAATTCAGCAACATCTGTTTCGTTAGATACTTAAAGAGTTGCCCACCGATTTTATTATATATAGAGGAGTAGTATGTTAGTAACAGTTAAGACAAGTTCTGTAATCAATGCACCGATTGAACAAGTATGGGGGAAAATACGAGACTTTAATGGCTTGCCTAACTGGTATCCGTCTGTAATTGATAGCCACATAGAAAATAATGAGCCTAGCGACAAAATAGGATGTGTTCGTAGTTTTAATCGTGAAGATGGGCTGACCCTGCGAGAAAAGTTACTAGAAATCGATGAGCAAAAACATATCTGCACCTATCTTCTTCTAGAGCCTAATAAACCGATGGAAGATTACGTTTGCACTATACAGTTACTGCCTATAACGGACGGTGATCACACTACTTATATTGAATGGCTAGCGAACTTTAAATGTTTACCAGAAGAAGAACCAGAATTGCGACAGAATCTAGAAAAGGTATTTCAGATTGGTTTTGATGCCTTGAAAGAAATTTTCAGCAGATAAGCTAATGAACTTCTAAAAGGTATAAAATAGCAAGCATTAAAGAGTTAGGAGAGCCTAAAATATGCCTGCCAAGGGTTTTCTCAATTAATCACAAAAAGAGCGTTTGCAAAAGCTAGTTAGAGAATGTAATTGTCGCCACTTGAGAAAACACGCTTTAATATTGTTGCTGCAAAATGATGGCAAAACCTATGATGAGATTGCTAAATTTATTTGTTGTAGCTACCGCACTGTAGCATATTGGTGTGTGCATGGAGACTCAGATAATCTGGAAAGTTTAAGAGATAAAAGAGAGCAGGTAACTATTGTAAAGCGACAGAGCAATATATTGAGTTGCTCCTAGAAGTAGTTGAAAAAGCTCAAGCGCGAATTTGACTATGAATTTGGCAGATAGACGGCAGGAAGTTTGGTGGCATATCTGCAACAACAGACAGGGATTGAGCTCAGTGGGTGTAATTAAAAGTGGCATTTTAGGTCAAGCAGCAGTGTGAGTGAGATCTAACCAATAAGACTGCCAATCTTGATTTGCGCGTAGCACTCGCAAGGCTAACGTTGCCCAAGCATTTTCGACACTCCACCAACTGCCAGAACGTTTGAGTCGTTGTTGAATCACGTAACGATAAGCACTCTCAATTTCACCCGAACTAATAGGTAACTCTGCTGTAATCGCGCCTTTGTAATCGAGTTGTTGCAATCGATATTTAGCCCTGGCAATCATTGATGGAATGGAAGCTCGTAGTGTCAAAGGTAGTTATACACTAGAGCGTTTTAAGTTTAATTCCACCTGACTACTTACCAACCAAGAATTTTCTAACGTCGTCACAAGTCAGTTCAATTTTTATTTTCCTGACTCACCGTGATTTTTACTTTTCCTCTGCCTAGAGTAACAAAACAGGGTTATTACCAGGGAACCTGCTGGCCTCGATAATCGAGGAAAAGCCCCGACTGTGCAATGCTCAGCTTATCAATCACTCCAAGCATCGCCTGTGTTGATTCAGTCGGCGTAAGATGTGCATAACGTCCACCCATATCCGTCTGCACCCAGCCGGGATGTATGGCAACGAGCACTATACCCCGATTGGCAAGGTCTGAGCTTAGCTTCTTGACTCCCATATTCAGAGCTGCTTTGCTCATACCATAACTGAGCCCAAAGGTAAGGTCAGAAGCATAAGTGATCGACCCTAAATCAGACGAAATACAGACTATCTTCGCATTGCGCTTTGGAGCCTGTAGGTGGTCTGCAAAGGCTTGGGTGAGTAGCATAGGGCTGATCGCATTCGTGTGCAGAACGCGCAGCATAGTCTCTTCCTGAATAAGTCCGAGCCGTTCGGAGGCTGCTGCCACTCCTGCGTTCGGAATCAGCACATCGATCAATATGCCTTTCTTTTTTAAAAGCTCTGGAAGAGACGCGATTGCAGTTGCTTGCATCACGTCCAGCTTACAAATGACAAGCCGATCATTGTCATGCACAGAGGCAAGCGTGTTAAGTGCTATCGCTCTTTCCGGGTTGCGGCAGCAAGCAACTACGCGCTCCCCGCGATGTAGGATCTGCCTTATGAACTCAAGGCCAATACCTCTGTTTGCTCCGGTAACCAAGTAATTCACCATGCGGTTTCCTCACTCGTTGTGTTTTGAGAAGAGGGCTTGGTCTGTGCCCGAGAAGCCATTAGACTAATGCATGGCGCAGATCATAGTTTAATTAGAATTGGCGAGACTCATTGAACGATAAAACCTCTTCTACTTGGAGTCTCGGCTTGCGTGAAGTGTTGCCTGCAGCAGGGTAGCCCACAGGTAGTAGCATGACGGGGATGTACTGTTCAGAAATACCAAAGATTTCTTTGACCTGTGCCGGATCAAAACCGATCATTGGCCCGCTGACAAGACCCCGCGCCTTGGCTGCAAGCATGAGAGTCATAGCAGCTAAGGAAGCCGAACGAATCGCTTCATCTCGCGCAAATGCTGCGCTTGAACCGTACATACCATTTGCCATCTGCACCCATTGCTCTGCGATCTCTCGGGGCAGTAATCCGGCATCGATGCTCTGATCCAAGATGCCTTTTAGTTTCGTGTGGCCTTCAAGATCGCCAAGGATGATGAAGGTCACTGCGGCCTCAGATACCTTCGCTTGTCCATAAGAAGCCGCCGTTAAAGCCTGCTTCTTTGCTGTGTCGGTGACGGCAATGAATCGCCAGTGCTGGATATTAAAGGATGACGGTGCTTCCGTGGCCTCTTTAACCAATGCACGGATTTCATCGGTCGAAAGCTGCTTCGACGAATCGAAGTGCTGAGCCGATATGCGCCCGTGAATCGTGCTGATGGTGTCGGTCATACTTTTCTCTTGATTGATTACAATCCTTCTTTTGTCACAGTGGAGTAAAACATTAATTCGACCTTAGCTATAAAGTCAAACAATCGTTTATTTATCCGAGAAAGACAGAAGAAGGCTATGCCGTTCGCGGTACAATCGATAGTATATGGTGTGAAAGTTGCAATGACAAGCAAGTACTGATAGTGCCTCACCAAAGTGTGGAATAGACTGTAATATCTTTCCAAGTCCAGGGTTCTAAGGTTAAATCTGCTCGTTGAGCTGCTGTAGTCTTTAAAGAAGAATGTAGCCAAATCCAGTTAAAGTAGGTGATGAGCAAACGTAGGGCAACTTTAGTTTGATCCCAGGCTTTACTAAATTGGGGTTATTTGTATAAACCCTCGAAAAGGGGGATTAAGGAAATTAGTGAGTCTGGGCTTGGGTTAGCTGCTGAACAATACTATCTATATTGATCGGTTCAGAAAATTTTCTAAACTCATAGCGACCATATAAATTGATGTGTTGCAAAGCTTCAGGAGAAATCTGTTTAAGCCCCTCAACTTCTTGAACATTGCCAATATGCTCTTGATGAGCAACGACATTATATAAGATACTGGAATTTTAATAAAGAATGCAGGTAGCTATCAACCGCCCACATTCACTCCAGAGTTGTTGCTCCAGTTCAGACTTGAAGCGTAATTTACCAAAATTAGGGGTAAAGGTAGCGAAGATACCGTTGGCGAATTCGCCAGAGAAAAATCAAGGCTAAATGTCTTGCGTAGGATTTAGGGTAAAGCCCCACAGCCTAGCAGAGGTGCAAGATGTCCATGAAACCCCAATCAATTCCTCCGGTTCCAGAAGACACAGCAGCGGTCGCACGAGCCGCCTTTCCCAAAGGCAACCTCTACCTCCAGATCCGTGACACGTTTAGCAGCATTTATCAAGAAGAAACCTTTGCCTCGCTCTTTTCGAGACGGGAACAACCTGCTCAGGCTCCCTGGCAGTTAGCTTTAGTTTGTGTGATGCAGTTTATTGAGAATTTGTCTGACCGTCAAGCGGCAGATGCGGTTCGTGCTCGGATTGACTGGAAGTATGCTCTGAGTATGCCGCTGAGTGATCCAGGATTCGATTACTCTGTTTTGAGCGAGTTTCGCGCTCGTCTGATTGCAGGCAATGCAGAACAACTGTTGCTAGACAAGTTGTTAGAACAACTACGTGAGAAGAAGTTGCTCAAAGGACATCAACGGCAGCGCACTGATTCCACTCATGTTCTGGGTGCGATTCGGGTATTAAATCGATTAGAGACGTTGGGAGAGACTTTTCGTGTGTAGCTCCAGACTGGCTTGAGGCGCATTTGCAAGAGACTTGGTTTGAACGTTATAGTCGTCGCACCGAGAACTATCGATTGCCAAAGTTAGATAGTGAGCGAGAGGAATTGGGCCATACCATTGGCAAAGATGGATTTGCACTATTAGAGGCAATTTATAATGCTTCTGCTCCAGCGTGGTTACGACAAGTTCCAACTGTAGAAACGCTGCGACGGGTTTGGTTACAACAGTTTTATGCCCCGACGGAAGATGCAGGTGTGCAATGGCGATCTCTCAAAGATATGCCACCTTCAACCCTTGCCATTCATTCTCCCTATGATGTGGAAGCGCATTACAGTTCAAAACGTAGTGTCGATTGGGTGGGATATAAAGTTCATATCACTGAAATTTGCGCTCAAAATTGTCCACACTTTATTACT
The DNA here is from genome assembly GCA_030446505.1 of Chroococcidiopsidaceae cyanobacterium YX2bin18. Lineage (GTDB taxonomy): Bacteria > Cyanobacteriota > Cyanobacteriia > Cyanobacteriales > Chroococcidiopsidaceae > JAHHHE01. The sequence continues at coordinate 22,119 of JAUJND010000029.1, forward strand.
GGAGTTTGTACAACCTTATCCACAAGAACAGATGATGCAGTCGTTGATGATATTTATCAAACTTTATCCAAGCAACAATTACTGCCAGAAGAACATCTGATGGATACAGGTTATGTAACGGCTGAGCATATCGTCAACAGCAAGAAAAACTATGGCGTGGATCTGATTGGACCCGTTCGGGGTAATCCTAGTTGGCAGACCCAGAAAAACTCCAAGTTCTCAGCCCAACGGTTTCAAGTCGATTGGGATAACCAGGTTGTCACTTGCCCTCAAGGACATCAAAGCATCATTTGGCGACCCAAGATTGACAACCGAGGGTTGCCTGTGATTCATGTCCATTTCTCTCAAACTGATTGCCGTCGCTGTCCAGTTCGCAAGCGGTGTACCCACTCAAAGTTTGCTCGCCGACTCACCCTACAACCACAAGCCAAATACAACGCTTTACAGGAGCGACGGCAGGTTCAAGAAACGTCAGAGTTTAAGGAACTGTATCAACAACGAGCAGGTGTGGAGGGAACCTTATCACAAGCCGTGAGGCGGTCGGACTTACGCCAATCTCGCTACATGGGATTAGCGAAGACTCACCTTCAGCACATCCTGATTGCGGCTGCTCTCAATTTGATTCGTCTGGGTGCTTGGCTGTCAGGAGTGCCACTCGCACAAACTCGGACCTCTCGATTCATGGAGCTTAAGCCCAAAATCGCCTAGATTTTTCTCTGACGAATTCGCCAACGGTATCTTCGCTACCTTTACCCCATATACACTCAGTTACTTGTTCCAGAACACCAGTTAATGTGCTGGAGCTAACACAGCCATTTTGTCCGACCCGTCCAGCTTCTTTCCGATCAAAGTACTGACCCTCAAAATCTGTATCGGCTGAGGTTGTCAGAAAATCCCAATGCCCTCCGGGATGTTCAAAAACTTCTCTGGGATCAGGCATCACTCTCTTATAGGTTAAGAATCTAGAGCCAAGGTTTGCTAGCTCCAGTGTAGCGATTAGTTTATTTAATGCAAGATGTCCCCTCTATTGTGGTTGATTTTAAGAGGTTGGGCGTGTTTTTTACATTACCGATGTCTATCCTGTCTACCGATACTTTATTGATAACCTTGACTATCTGGTGAGTAAAACAACGATGACCAGAGTTGAGGGTGAAAATAGTCGGTTGCGGCATTATTTAGCACGGCTACATCGCAGAACTTTTTGCTACTCCAAATCCGAATTCATGCTTAAACACTCAGTTTGTTTATTGTTACATTACTTGAGAACTTGGACTGTACCTGTCCTTAAATCATCTCTCTACCGTGCAACGCCCAAAAACGCCCCTTTAAGCGACAATGAATTTTAGTATCTAGAATTGTAGTTCCAAAGACTTAATGCCCGACCTTGACCTTAAAGAAGCAGCAGCTGATGACTTGAAGCTAGCCGCACCAGTGTCAGCAACTCGGCATCCGGCGGCGGTATACCTGGCTTCTTTGAATTTGGGATCTCAACCGACAATGCGGCAGGCTCTGGATGCGATCGCTTCCTTACTGACCAACGGCGAGTGCGATGCCCTGACTCTGGACTGGGCAAAGCTCCGCTATCAACAAACAGCGGCAGTGCGGTCGGCTTTGATTTCTCGGTACACGCCATCGACCACCAAGAAGATACTGTGTGCTTTAAGGCGAGTGTTGCAGGAAGCTCGTAAACTAAGGCTGATTTCTTTAGAGGATTACACGACAGCGATAGATTTACCCCGCATTGACATACCACTGCAGAAACTCAGAGGTCGCGCTTTAAGTGAGTCGGAACTTGCCGCTTTGGTGGATGTGTGCCAAACAGAATGTTCTAGACCTATAGATATTAGAGACTTAGCACTGATAGCTATCCTGCGCGGCGGTGGAGTACGGCGTACTGAAGCGGTCAATCTGGCTCTCGTTGATTTTAACCCCAACACTGGCGCTCTAGAGATTCGTGAGGGAAAGAGACAATCATACCGCACGGTTTATTTGCCTACTGCGGCGCTGGAGTTGGTGACAGAGTGGCTAGATATCCGAGGGCGTGAACCAGGACCACTGCTGTGTCCAGTTCGCAAAGGGGGGAAAGTAGAACTGCGACCGATGACTGCTGATGCCGTGTTGAAAATCGTGCGGCGGCGGGGAAATCAAGCTTGTGTTGACGAATTTTCTCCTCATGATTTTCGCCGGACTTTCTGCTCTGACCTGCTGGATGCTGGTACTGATATTGTCACAGTACAAAAGTTAGCTGGTCACGCCAGTCCGATAACGACTGCTAAGTATGATCGCCGGGGTGAGGAGGTGAAGCGCAAAGCGGTGGAACGGTTGTCTATTCCTAGCAAACATCGGGCTAATAAATAGCTTCTAGCGAACGTCCAATCTTTGCAGTGCCTTACCCACTCTTGACCACGCCCCGGATGGTTTTATCTAAAATATCTACATCTGCTGCTGGGTAAGCAAAAGCTTGATTGCCTCTATATGGTTGCCGCTTGGGGAGTTGCCCATGCCGCTCCTGATAATTCGCATTGGCAAACATTTCGATTTTCAGGCGTTGGTCTGCATTGATGGTTACGCCTAAATATCTAGCTCTGTCCTGAATAAACTAAAATTCACGTTCTTTAGGAGAATTGGTTTTATTCGGATAAGTGCGGGCATTTGTTGTAAATAGACGTGCCTCTAGGGAGCCAATCTTCTCGGATAAGGCAATGACTGTGGAATACAACTGTTTATCTTGATTCGTCGCTAGATATTTCTCCAGGTGTGACGGCTGCTGCTGCTGGAGATATTCATCAACGCTTACCCTGATTCGTTTGTCAAAGCAATCGCCCAGCATATCTGCATCCAGGTTATCCAACTTACCATCCAGGTAGAGCTGGATAAAACTGGTGAGTGTCGCCGTCGCGGTTGTCCCTTGTTCCTGGCAGTGACGCATGAACTCTCCCCACAACTCCTCGTCACAGTTGAATGATGCCAGCTTCTTGTTGCGCCCTGTGTTGCTCATCTCAAGGTAGTATCTAGGTAAACTTTAGGTGGTAAGCGCTTTATCGCTTTAATCATTTTTCTAGGTCTTACCTTGACACTATCATGGTCAGCCTGGGATTAGCTTTTCAGTTTTCCGTTAGAGCTTTAAGTTTGTAGTTGGCTTCCAAGTGTTAGGTTGCTTTACATAAATCTGTAACACTAGGGTATTAGAGTTCCCCAGCGATTCGTAGAGCATTCTGGATAAGTGGCTCTGAAATGCGAAAATCCGCTTGATTCAAGGCAGCCAGTAGCGGCTTAATCTGAGGAATGATCCCTTTACGTTTGGCACGTAGCAGCATTCCTACAGTACCGATGACTTTTAGATTTAGTTGGAGAGCAAGCTGACGCGCCTTTCTATCTTCCAAGATGAGAAACACATCCCCTAGTTCCATTGCCAAGGTGATCGCTTCAGCTTCTCCTTCATCTACCTGAGTTTTTAGGGTAGCAACCAGGGCGAGATTTTGCACTAGGGCGTGTCTGCGAACTATTATATCCTGACTAAAGAAGGTTAGCTGATTGATGAAAAATATTAAGGGAGATGTAGTGGTAGAAGACAGACGGCAAGTACAGCCTTTGATGAGTAGGTTTTGCAATACGAGCCGACTTTGTCTACTTTACCTACTGTCGGCTTGATTTTATGGCTGTAAAACCTGTGACATATAATGCAGGACTAAAGCCGGATTTTGAACGGCTCAACCAACATTGGCTGGAAGAGTTGTTTGAGGTGGAACCTGCCGATAAAATTATCTTCAACGATCCTGAATCTCATATTCTTGCTTCAGGTGGACAGATTTTTTTCATTCTCGATGACAGGGAGCCTGTAGGAACTTGTGCTATGCTTGGCCTGAGCATTGATGAATATGAACTAGCGAAAATGGCGGTTGCTCCTGCCCACCGCCGCCGTGGATATGGTGACAGACTAATGAAAGCAGGGCTAACTTTTGCCAAGGAAGCTGGTGCTAATAAGATTACTTTAATAACGGATACAAAACTCCCGGAAGCAATTCGCCTGTATGAACGGTATGGATTTCAGATGATTCCACACACCCCTGATCCTCGATATAAAAGAGGCAATGTGAGGATGGAGCTTGTTTTGGCATCTAACTTACACTTTGAAAGTAATAATCAATAGATTGTGGTAGCAAGCGACTGACGTATTTGCGTGCATTATAGCCAAAGACGAATAGCACCAATCATAAGTATCGCCAAGTAATTGACGGTATACTTCTCACGGGCGAGTTGCTATGCGTCTACACTGCTTGAGGCGATTGATTAACCGCTCCACTCGGTTGCGCTCAAGGGTACAACCCCCGGTTGAATCTTCCTCTTCGCTTCTGATTACTCCGCTTTGGGATGATAGGAGTAGTGCCACTTCGACGCAGTTGTTGCCGAATTTTATCACTGCTGTAAGCTTTATCTCCCACTAAATACTGACTGCGGTGCTTAGGTCTACCCCGTTCCTGACGCTTAACCTTTCCACCTTTAACTAATGCTCCAAATCCAACGGTATCATGTCGTTCCCCTGGAGTAAGGACAAAGTGCATTGGCTTTCCGTAACCCTCGGCTTTAACATGAACTTTCGTGCTGAAGCCACCAACACTGCGCCCCAGAGCCTGGTCATCTAACTCCCCCCTTTTGCACCTGCTGCGTGTTGATGAGCGCGAACTACAGTGCTATCTACAAAATGTACTTCCCAGTCAATCTCTCCAACAGCATCAGCTTGTTGCATTAGACTTTCCCAAAGAAGCTGCCAAATTCCTGCAATTCGCCAACGGTAAAATCGACTTGATATGGTGCTGTGCTTACCGTATCGCTCTGGAATGTCTCGCCACGGAGCACCAGTTCTGTGCAACCAAAGAATGCCATTTAGAATTCGTCGATGGTCGTGAGCAGGTTGACCTGTATGGGCCTTTTGTGGTGGCAGTAGTAGTTTGAGCTTCAACCACTGCTTATTGGTCAAGTCCCCTCTGCCCCCATCGTCTTTCCTTTGCTTCAATTATTTCTTCCAACTCTCCTTTATAGCGCTACGAGTTTTTGTTAGGACGTATAATTGAGCGGTAAACCCAACGAAAACTTTCAATGGCTGCTCCCTACAGTGATGACCTGCGACAGAAAGCGGTTGCGGCGGTGAAACGCGGAGAACGGAAGACGGATGTGAGTCGTTTATTCAACATTAGTCGGAATACGCTAGACCTTTGGCTGAAACGCGAAGCCGAGGAAGGACACTGCCGCCCCATCCGCCGCCCTCGACACAGCAGCAAACAGAAAATTAAGGATTGGGAGCGGTTTCGGGGATTTATTCAGCAACATGGCAGCAAGATACAAGCGCAACTAGCAAAACTATGGGGTGGCAATGTGACGCAGCAGAACATCAGCGATGCACTGCAAAAACTTGGGGTGAGCCGAAAAAAAGACCTATGGCTATCAAGAACGTGATGAGCAACAGCGCCAAGCCTTCAGAGAACAACTGAAAATGAAATCGGTCGAGCAGATTATCTACGTGGATGAGGCAGGCATTGACAATCGCGATGATTATCCTTACGGCTACTGTGACATTGGGCAACGTTTCTATGCTCTCAAGTTGGGCAAGCGCACCGAGCGGGTCAGTTGGATCGCCGCACTCAAATCTGGAACCCTGTTTGCGCCAATGACGTTTGTGGGCAGTTGCAATCGAGAGTTGTTTGAGACGTGGCTTACGGACTGTCTGGTGTCACGCTTGCAACCCGGCGATGTGATTGTGATTGACAATGCCAGTTTTCATCGTTCCCAGTACATTGAGGAGATGGTGAGACAAGCAGGCTGTGAACTCTGGTATTTGCCTCCCTATTCACCAGACCTCAACGCGATCGAGCATTGGTGGTTTGTGTTGAAGAATTGGATGCGGCAACGATGGGAGGAGTTTGAAACTTTTCGCGATTGTGTCGATGCTGCTTTTAAATACTGTCCTAACGTAACTTCGTAGTGCTATAGTTAGGATAAAACAGTTCGCAGACACGCCCTAGTTTGATCGTTAGCCAATTTGCACTTAAGCCTACTTCAGTAAAGACAGCAGTTGGTATGGTGACGGTAGAGAATACTTGCGGCAGGATGTCCAAGCGTTCAATCCGCTCTAATCCAATCAAGCAGGTACTGTTGGTAACAGCAGGTAAAGTCTCCGAATCACCAGAAGCACTCAAAGGCTAATCTTCCGCTCCAAGTCTTCATCTGGGTAGTTGATGACAGGAATACCCATCTTGCTAAGTAATTCAATGAAGGTGCGCTTGGAGTAACTAGCTAGTTTAGCAGCCTGTCCAATGGATAGTTTACCAGTCTCAAATAGTTTGACTGCAAGCAGCAGTTGAGCCTCATCTTTTGAAATGTTGGAAGGCAGTTCGATCTTTAGCTCGTTCATCACCTATACCCATTGTTTCAATTTACTTCATTTTATGAAGTGTGTAGTCAAAACTAGTTAATGAGAGCAATAAGTCATAAAACCAGATATCTGGTTTTATGGTTAACCTGGCTCACCAAACTTTGCTTTTAGCGCTTCAACGATTACAGAGGTCATTGTAGTTCCCTGCCGTTTCGCCTCTGCTGACCAATGCCGACGCAATGAGACAGGCACTTTAACGCACAAGTTCACTTCCGGTTCGGTCGCCTCCTCAGCCGTCTCCCCCGTCTGGTCAGTTGGAGGAGTATGACTGGTTTTCTGGCTTTCTGATTTTCTTGCTTGTTTGATTAAATCGCCATATTTACCACTCATTTCATCACCTCCATAATTTCGTTACCGAGCGCCTGGTACTCAATCCAAGCAGCCTTAGCGATCGCATCTTTAAGCGCCCGGATGGGAACACCCTTCAACGCTGCTTTGGGAAAACTAAGAGTCCGGCGAATCATCGTTTCAAATACTGGCACGCCTCCAGCCTTCAAGTCGTCGCGCATCACCTCACCCTCCCGCGATGGTAAGGGTGGCACAATCGTCAGGAGGGCGCGGTAGTTGGCATCCTCTAAATCTCGTGCAGTTTCCAGCATGGGCTGGAGACTAAGAATATCAGGGGCTGTAGGTAAGACTAGCAGATCACATCCTTTGGCTAACTCCTTGAGGTCATCTGAATTGGGTCGTGCTGGAGTATCGATCACCACGTAATCTGAACCAGAGATCACCCGCATGGCTTGACGTTCATCGCTAACGGTGAAGGGTAACTCCCCACGACCAGCCCACCCCAGCGCCGTGCGGTTGGGGTCGCCATCTACTAAAACGGTTTTACCTTTGTCGCTGAAGTAGGTTGCCAGGTGGATGGCAGTGGTGCTCTTTCCGACCCCCCCTTTGTACCCTGTTACTGTCAAAATTTTCATCTGGTTTTCTTCCTTTCTGGTAATTCATATATCTGGTATGAGCTAATGCTTTTGTCTCAATGAGACTGACACCTTTAAAAAAAAGACTAATCTGAACTTGGTTCAGCTAACAACCTTTTTAGCTGGCTATATGGTAAACCAGATAACCAGAAAAATTATTATCTGGTTTACCAGATTTAAGTTCTTTAGGAGCGGATACCGCTAGCGAGTGGAAATCACCTATTAGCCACTTGGTCAGAGTCAGTGCCGTTTTATCTGGTAAACCAGAATACCAGAAATATTATTTTCTAGGTTATCAGATATAAAGACCGCGAAGTTTTTTCCCCCCAACGTATCGAAGTTCGAGCCGGGGAAGAGATGCGGTTCACTGCTGGTGTCAAAGACCATAACAGAAAGCAACTTCAAGTTAATGGTCAAAGATTTATGGTAGAAGCGGTTGACCCCCTTTCACAAAGAATTGAAATTAGTACCAAGGGCAAGCGCTTAACCTTAACTCCGCAGGACTTGAGACACAGTGATTACAGATGGATTAGCACTGTTCATTCCCTCCAAGGAGCGACGGCGCAGTACGCCATCTTTGCAGCAGGGCAAGGGAGTGGAGCTTTGCTATCGAGAGAATCCTGGTATGTTGCAGCTAGCCGCGCCAAGTTGGAGTTTGCTGTGTACTGCACTGACAAGGCACAACTGCGTGAATCAATCCAGGCAAGCAAGGCACAGTGTCCTGCCATTGACTTAATTCATCCCCCCATCCCTACGCCAACTCTTGAGCCAGCTTTACAAGCGATTGAAGATTATGTCCAACAGCAGGCAGTACAATCTGCTTTGACAGAGACCCTAAATCAGCTTCCAGAAGTTAATCAGACTGGACATCAAGTTGATGTAGTCCCAGGAGGATATCTAGAGCAAGATAACCAGCTTTCATACCAGCAACTTATTGAAGCGATCTTTGGGTACATTGAACAAGAGGCTGTAGAGTTAGAACTTTTGCCACAGTTGGAGAGCCTGATAGCCAACCGCAATAAGTTACAAAACGAATCTTTGGACTTGGTTTCAGCAAGCGTAGAGTCAGATATCTCTAATCTTGCTTTAAATAGTATTGCGAAGTTAATTGAGCAGGGTGCTGTTGAATCCGAAATTACTGAAGTTTTAAAGTATTTGACTGAGCAATTAACACAAATTCAACCAGAGATTCCTACCTCAGTTGAGCAGCTTGATACTGTGATTTCAAACTTCTTGCAACAACTTGTTGCTGTAAAAGCAAGGAAACAACAGGAAATCAGCGCTTCTTCTGTGGAAGCGGTGTCAAACTACCTTGAACAATACTCTGTTGAAGAAGCACTCAATTCCCAATTCTTAGAAACTCTAAGCAACCAGCTATCTCAACTGGGCAACCCTGATTTGAGCGCAGCAATGCAGCAGCTAGAGATGATTGTTGCTAATAAACACGCCAATCTACAAGCTGGGACAGCCGAGCCAATTGCAGCTGAGGGCGAACAAACAGCAAGCAATCAGCTAATTGCCAAGAGTCCAGAACTCTTGGCGGCACAATTCCAAATTGTGACTGACCAAATCCTTGCCCCTGAAGCTGTTTACCAAGAACAAGACTTGCGGCTTGAGCGCAGTCAGGGGAAAATTACAGCGTCCATTCAAGGCAGAGAAGTTGATCTCCACAAGCCGGAAAATTTAGCAATTCTAGTCAACCATCTGCAAACCTTAGTCAATGAAGAGCAGTTGTTATCTCTTTACGAAGAATTCCAACAAGCAGCACGACTAGAAAAATCAATCACAAACCAAGCCACCTTTATTGTGCAGTTGAATTCCGGGAACTACCATTCACTTGGGTTAGCGGTTGAGATTACTGGTAGCTCTGTTGAAATCAAACTAGATAAAGAGTTTGTCTTTCAATCACATCTTGGCAAAGTTCAGCGCTCTGATGACTCATTGCAGTTATCAAACCTGGAATTGAAACTGCAAGGCACTATTAAAGACTTACAGCAAACAATTCAAGCGAAACTAGAGCTTGAAGAGGCAAAGCTTTTAGCAGAACGGTTACAAGCCCAAACTCAGGCAGCTTCAAAAAAGGCAATCGAAATACAAGAAAAGGGTCAGGGACATGGGCTTGCTCTTTAGAATTATTCAGCGGCTTTATCTCATAGTTAGCAAGATTATCAAGAACAGCCTGATTAACGACCCTTATGGTAACCAGACCGCCATATTTTTTTGTAATTTACTGACAGTTATTGTAGAAATTGCATACTTTGGTCTGGCAATATATTTGCTGGTCTGGGCTATCAGTCTAGAGATATTTATGAAAGCTCTCATACTTGCTTATTTTGAGGCTTTAGTGTGGTCAAAGTTCTCTAAGCACTTGACAAGTTTTGGACAAGAAATGTATTTGATTGGCTCGACAGTCGGTTACACGGTATTGGTTGGGACAGCTATCCAAATTCATCAGATGCAATGGGCTGATGGCAAAGCTTTAGTTTTCTACTGGATATTCTTATTAATCGGAGGATTTATCGTCTGGGAGATTACATTAAATAATATCTCTAAGGTGGCGAGGATGAAGCCAGTACTAGCAGTTAAGAAAGTCGAATATAAACAACGTTTTCGCATTACCAAACTTCCCCCAGAAATTCCGTCAAACAATCAAGCGCAGGCTTATTTAAAAAAGTTAAAGTGAAGCTCCCTAGTGATGAAGGCGAGCACTACTTTTTCCCTCTTTTGAAGGAAAGGAAAGCGCTAATTTTAAAAGTGGTAGCTACACCTAGTTAGTCTTTTATTTATTCTTAGGAAAGCGGCGTTCTGTGTTAAAGAAACGTTAGGAACTGATCGCTTAAGCAGAATTATCCGATTTCCTTGAAACAATAAAACTATAGTTAGGCTTGGTGCAATTTTTAATGCTTCCGTAAAAATATTTTTTCAACTTCCTCACCTTCTTACCTCAGTTATGTCTCTAGGATTTGGAGCATTGACAAAAAACATTTCAAAAAGCGTGACAGAATTTAATAAATAATCATTTACTAAATCTGCTACCTCGTCGCGCCCAGCGTGTATAACGCCAAATATAAACAAACAAAGCTCCGGAAACTAAAGCTCCTAGAAACCACTTAACAAAATTTTTTACTAGGGCAAAACGTCTATCTGCCCAAGCAGCTTCAGCTTTGGGTCTTACTGTTTCCTTCACCTGAGTAATTTCTGCCACAAGCTTGCTTTTGAGTTGCTGAGAATTTTTGATATTTGCTGGAAGCCCCTGGATGTTTAAACGGGCAACAACACTATTTATATCTTTAGGTGTAGTAGCTTGAGCTATTTGCTGTTCAAGCTGTCCTATTTGAGCTATCTGCTGAGAAATCTGAGCATTCATTTGATAATTGATTTGGTCATTTATCCGCAAGTTGTCAACAAGTAACAAAGGAGCTGATAGTACGAGTAATACCCCGGCTACTAAAGAAGCCCAGGATAAAAATTTCAAAGGCAGTCCTTCCCAAGTGGCGCGAAAATCATTTTCTCCGTAGAATACCAGCCCCAGCCCCAACAAAGGTACTGGCACACGCTCTACTAGCGCGCCAATCGTCTGAAATTCCCAGGTAGGATTCATCAAGCGTGGTGGAACGAGAATACTAATTAAGTCAAATAGCGTTAGTAGCAATAGGCAATATCCTATCGGGCGCAGTAAAGAGCTAGATAGCCATGGATCATCTAATGATTTAGTCATATGAGTAGAACCCTTATTTAATTGGTTGTAGTGTCTTTGACTCAGGTTTTGGAAAGCGGGGAGACCACCATTGATACCAAGACTCCCAAGCAGCTTCTAGAATGCGGTAAGCATCTTCAGGTGAAGATTTTTTTAAAGGTACAGATAAATGCGCCCACAAACAACGCCTATCTCGAATAGTTCCTTGACCTACTAACCAGGGAAATAACCGACCTAAGCGCATATCGTAAATCAATCTGTTGCGCCTAAACTGTGGTGCAGTTACCGTACTGCCACCACGCGAATTAATGCAGGTACTCAGATATGCTCGCTGCTGATAAGTAAACAAGTTGTAAAATCCTGTATTTGCCTGCTGCCGTAAAACTAGTGTAGGTTGACCAGAAGACAGAGGTAGAGAATAGTATTTTTCGATAAAGGATTTAACATTTCCATGAGTTTTAACCATGTAGCGCATTTCAATATCTAAGGTCAGGTTTTTCTGGATGTATTGATACTGCCTTCCTGAAAGAGATTTTGGACCTTTAGCAAGTGATTTAGCTAGAGGACGGCTTAAAGAAGGTTGCCATTGAGGTAACGGAACGGCTGTTGGGAAAACAAAGGAGGTAACTGTACTTTTGCCAGTAACAGGGGCTGGTAGAATTGTTCTTGCTAGCACGAAGCAAGCGCTACTAAAGATCGCAGCCAGAAGTGAAATTCGGACTTTTTCCATCAACTTATTATTTTTAGAATACAGAATCTTGATTTGATGGTTCATCTAGTCGAAGTAGAAAAAGGCAGAATAACCCGAAGATTGAGACGGAAATTAGCGAAAATATTAGGGAACCATCTCCTTTATGCCAGTATTCAAATGCTTTTTGAGTAGAAGGTGCTGCCAAAACAGCCATTAAGGCAACCCGAATTCCATTAACCACAAACGCAATTAAAATAGCAACTCCAGGAACTATAATTTTTTTACTCCAATCAGTGGAAACCATTACTAAAAAAAGCACCGCTAATCCACATAAATGAATTATCGCTTCCATACCAGAACAGCCTGGATAGACCTCTACACTTCCTGTGGGAAGAGTAATATTGAGTCCTTGACGAGACACGTTAAAACCTGAGTACCAAAGTACAAAAGCTGCAAACTTAGCAGTAAGTGGAGATATATCAATTAGCCATAATAAAGTTACTTTTGGTACGCCTAGAAAAAATAGTATAAGCAACTCTTGCCAATATTGCTTTAGTCCCTTAAATCCCGAAGCAATCAAACCAAGACCTACTGCTGAAATAAAAGGTGATACATAAGGAAAGTTCTCACTAAAGGATGTACTCTTAGAAAGAATTAAAGCAATAAGTAATGTACCTAAAAAGCTGGAAAGCACTCCAGATTCTAAATTCAATTTGTTGCGCTTTTCCCATATTAAGTAACATACAGTAGATAAAAAAATTACACTAATGCCCCATAAATTACTATTATCGCTTTTCCATGTGACATTAAGATGAATAGTAATTAAAACTACTGCTATACCTAATAGCCAAAATTTTGCGTTCTTCAGACGTTTAACTAAGGATAAGTGAATAGCTTTCATAAAGTTATAAAAAACGTTTAGGAAATGAAAGGCACATTCCATTTGTATAATGCACTGATTGGATTATTGAGTCAATAGAGTAAATGAAACACAGGAAACAGAAGGATAGTGCCTCACCAAAGTGTGGAATAGACTGTAATATCTTTCCAAGTCCAGGGTTCTAAGGTTAAATCTGCTCGTTGAGCTGCTGTAGTCTTTAAAGAAGAATGTAGCCAAATCCAGTTAAAGTAGGTGATGAGCAAACGTAGGGCAACTTTAGTTTGAGCCCAGGCTTTACTAAATTTGTTCTGGCGTCGATGCCAACGTCCTGTCTGCTGCCGAAGGGAGCCATTAGTGCGCTCCAATCGTTGCGTCAAAACTTTACTGATAAAGTGATCTACCTCGTCGTCTGGCAGCACTGGCTCATATCCTCCCCAACCATCCGTGTGCCACTCAGTACAGCCAGTTTTCCCTTGGGTATTAACCAATAATTCTGCTACCAACTCATCTGTATGCTTGCCTACACGCCAGTCAAAATCAAGCCGCTCAATTGAGCTAAACTTAAGGCTATCCAACAGTCTCCAATTGCAAGTTCTTCGGGCAAGCAGTGCTTTTGTTTTTTCGACGAACGACCACATTTCATCTGCACTAATAGCATCCGTATCAACAGCTTATACTTCGCCATTGTGAACCAGTTGTGCTTTTTGACTTGCAGCTCGAATCAGGCTAACTCTAGTGTTGTATGACAATCCACTAATTCGACTAATACCACGCAAACTTGTTCCTTCGCAGTGCGACTGCAATACAATTCTCACTTCTTCAAAGCTTACTTGCCGTCGATAATAAATTGTGTCAAAGGTGCTAGTAAACGTCTGTTTGCAGTTTAAACATCGGTAGCGTTGGCTGCCTTTACTCGTTTTCCCGTGTTTATAGGTCTTCTCATGACCACATAGTGGACAAGGCATGGCTTCTTAGAACAGGAGTATTTTTCTTCACCCATATAATATCAATTCCACGCTTTCTTGACGCACGACCAAAGCGGCAAACCGTTATTGGGTTGCTTTTTTTTGAGCTTAGGCGGTTCCTTTGTTAAAGCCGCAGTTTCAACTGGTTGCTTGACCGTATCTTCCACATTAGCTCGTTTACTTTGGCTTGAAAATAAGCGAGATTCTTTTAAGTAACTCTATGCAACAGTCCCAATTAGCTCCTCCTGTCTCTGGTCTTGGTTCCAGGAGTTTTTTTTACTCTGACAATACTGACCAGTTAAAGGATCGAGCACTTCTGCTGCAATATCGTTGAATTCATCCTCAGTGAACGGCTTGCTCTTGGCTTCGTTTATCACAAACCCAGCTGCTGCAATCGCTACTAGCGTGTTATATTTCGGCTCCCCAACATTGTTTTCGACATTGCCAATTGTCTTTTTGGAAAGCTTATAGCCAGTGCGCTGGTAGACTAAATCCACGATATCTGCAAGACTTTTGCCTTCGCTCTCTCTTGCTGTGCGAATGGCTTGTCCGAGTCTTCCTAAACCCCGTTTAGTCCAGAATTTTGCCAAAGCCACACCAGTAGACATAACTTAATTCAACCGTAACACAAATAATTTGATATAGAGGCTTGTCACAATTATCAACCGAAAACAACATTGCACTTGTGTAAAACTTTCTACGAATGTATATTTTATTTATGGGGAAGGTGTTACACAATGCACAGGGCAATTAGTAAAGGTAAAAAATTACCTCTTGTTGATTAGTAAAACTGTTTCCTTAAAAGTCAAAGCCGGGATAAACACCTAGCGGTCAAACCCCGACCTTGGGAAAAGCTTTGGACGGCTCTTTCTCAAGCTAATTTTAGCAATACTTTTGCTAATAATGATCGCAAGTGTCTTATCTCGGCTCCACACAAGGAGTTGAGAAATGTTAAAAGAAAAAGAAAATCAATTAAAGATCGCAACAGCACAAGTCGCTCTAGCCCGTGAAGCTTCGCAGCTAACGGTGCGGCACTACAAGGAATGCGTTGAGAAACGGGGCTTAAATCTTCAGTGGATTTTAGCTAATTGTTTATCAGTCATAGCGAATTATGCCACCCAATATTTGGGATATACGGCGAAATCAGACGGTATCTGGCTCAAGGGCTGCAACCACCAAAGTCAATACAAACCAGATAAACCCTGGAAGAAAGAGGGCGATAAGAAAGCAGCCAAGTACCGCTCCCCGTTGGGTGAATACGATGCCATGCTGCCCACACATCCAACTGACCCCCATTACTGGGATGATATCGAAACACTTAAATCTAAGGCTTACAAGATTGATGGGCATCCCTGCTTAGTGCTGACCGAGGGATTCTTCAAGGCGATCGCTGGTTGCGCCAATGACATCCCCACTATCGCCCTGTTGGGTGTCGAGATGGGCTTAACCTCTAAGGATGCTGACCCACAAGGCAAGCGCTATTTAGTGAAGACCCTAGAACGCTACGTTCGTGCTGGTTTCGGATTCATCATTGCCTTTGATGCTGATTGCGCCGATAATAAAAATGTAGTTGAAGCACAGTGTAAGTTAGCCCACCAGCTTAAACTGTTTAAAGTTCCTATCTACAGTGCAACGGGACTTTGGACAGTGGCAGAGGGTAAGGGCATGGATGATTACATCCAGAATCATGGCAGCGATCGCTTTAAGCGTGAGGTGTTGGGCAAGGTTGTTAATATCGCTGCTTGGGAAAAGCAGTTTCAGGCTCCTGAAACGCTCAAGACTGGCAAAGTGCCACCAGCTGATGTTGTTGCCCATGAAATCGCTGCTAGTTACCGCGACCAGCTAGCATTCAACAATGAGATTGGTCGCTGGATGCGCTACAGTGCTGATTCCCCTGGTATGTGGTCGCTAGAGACTGATGAATACATTGAGGCGATTGTTGGCGGGATATTAGACGGAAAAAATATCGCTGGCTATGGTTCTTACAGCTATCTCACCAACGTCGTCAAAACGCTACGCCGCTTGCTGATTGTGCGGCGCTGGGAAGAGCGATCACCTAAAGAATTATTGCCCTTCATCAACGGCGTTTTGGAAGTATCTACTGGTGAACTGCTAGACCACTCCCCCGGCTATCGTCTGACTTGGCAGTTGCCGCGCAACCACGATTCCAACGCTACCGACTGGAGTACCATCGACGCTTACCTAGATCACCTTTCCAATGGCAAGGCAGCGATTAAAGATATCTTGGTGTGTTTCTGTAACGCTGTCCTTAAAGGGCGCAGTGATCTCCAGAAATTCTTGCACTTGATTGGTTTGGCGGGGTCGGGTAAGGGAACGTTCGCTCGGCTACTGACTGACCTCATCGGGTCTGACAACATTTATAGCGGCACTCTAGATGATTGGTGTTCTAACCGCTTTGAATCTGCTAACGCCTACAAAAAGCGCTTAGTCGTGTTTTGGGATGAAGATAAGCAGACTGGGAAGCTAGGTAAATTCTTGTCGCTGACTGGCGGCGATTGGATTCGGGCGGAAGAAAAAGGCAAGAAAGCCTTTCAATACCGCTATGACGGCATGGTAGCGGTGCTGTCTAACATTCCTATTTTCACTGGTGATGCTGCTAGTCGCATAGCGCGGCGGGTGATTACTATTCCTTGTAATAGCAACGTTCCCCTGGGTCAGCGTCGCGACCTTAATGCTGAATTTACTGAAGAATTAGACGCTTTCACTAATCACGTTTTTTCTATTCCAGACACCCATGTTACCAAGGTGCTGATGGGTCTAGCAGACATCCCAGAATGTACTTTGGAATTTTGGGAAAACCGGATCAGGACTGATTCGATTGCTGCATGGATCAATGATTGGGTGATTTACGATGTGTTGGCTGAGACTTCAATCGGCAGCAACAAAGAGGAAGGTCTAGAGGGGAGTTTACCTCAAACCCTGTATGGTTCTTACTGCTTGCACTGTAAGCAGTCAGGCACTCAACCCAAGGCTAATAAAAACTTCAGTCCAGACCTACTGGAGTTATGCCGCAGCGTGTTGGGTTGGGAGTCTGAGCGCAAAGTCACTAAGACGGGTAAGTTCATCAAGGGGCTGCGGCTTCGCACTGATGGCGACTCTAATATCCCGACACATGACTATAACCTGATGCAGCGGGTGACGGGTGGTGACGAGTCGGGTGACGGGTCGGGTGACGGGTCAGAGTTGTTACCAGGTAAGGATTTTAGAGAAGGTGACGAGTTAACCTTAACTTCTAATGAAAATCAACAACCTGGATTACTGGTGCAAAGTGAACATGATTATGAGCAGGAGATAGACAGGGACTCGTCATTAACGCTTAATTCCTTAACTGAAGCGGTTATTGACCCATCACCTGCACCCGTCACTGTATCCGTCACCGCAACTCCACCCCAACCAGCCCAACAACCCGAACTAGCAGTGACGACACCGACAAGGCAACCGCAGGTTTTCCGAGTTGGCGATCGCTGCCGCTACTGCCCTAAAGA
>JAUJND010000030.1 GCA_030446505.1 Chroococcidiopsidaceae cyanobacterium YX2bin18
AATACTGCAAAGAACTTATAGGTAAACCTAACGTACTTTTTGTAAAGTATGAGGATATGGTAAATAACTTTGATACATGGCTACATACTATAATTAAATACCTAGAACTTGACGTTAGCCAAGAAAAGGTAAACAAAATAATTAGTGAGGCTGACTTTACAGTAGACAAAGAAGATATACATTCTCACAAAAGACAGGTAACACCGGGAGATCATAAGCGAAAATTAAAGCCGGAAAGTATTGATACTCTAAATTCGCAGTTCGGTGAAGTTCTAGATTTACTTGGTTACGAAAGGTAAGGATATTGTCATTAAGGAAATACTGAATATAAAAAATGCAGTTATCAGATATTGCGTCTGGCTCTATTTTCGTTCCTTCTATCTGATTCAAACTCATGATAGCCCCGTTTAAAGCTTTTGCTAACCACATCTAGCTGAGCGTTGTTGCTGCCGCTTCTGAATTTGCTCTAGACTGCCAGTGGGGATAGAGGAAATTAATGCTCGCGTGTATTCTTCTTTGGGTTCATGGTAAAGGCTTTCAGAGTCTCCTTGCTCGACAATTTGACCACTGTTCATCACCAAGATGCGATCGCTCATAAACTTCACTACACTCAAGTCGTGGGAAATAAAAATGTAGGTGAGGTTAAACTCCTCCTGTAATTCTTTTAAAAGATTCAGCACTTGCGCCTGCACCGAAACATCTAGAGAAGAGACTGATTCATCACAAATAATAAACTTGGGATTGAGAGCTAAGGCGCGGGCAATAGAAATTCTCTGACGTTGACCGCCAGAAAATTCATGCGGATAGCGGTTCATTCGGTTAGGATTTAAACCTACACGCTCTAGCAAGTAAACTGCTCGTTCGCGGCGTTGTCGTTGTGTCTTTCCCGCTGAATGAATTAACAGTGGCTCCATCACAGCATCACCAATCTTCATCCGCGGGTCAAGGGAGCTAAAAGGGTTCTGGAAGATAATTTGCATCTCCTGGCGTAACTGCCGTAGTAGATGCCCACTCAGAGTTGTGATATTTTGCCCCTCAAACAATATTTGACCACCTATCGGTTCTATTAATCGTAGTAATGTTCGACCTAGTGTTGTTTTACCGCAGCCAGATTCTCCAACTAAACCAAGTGTTTCGCCTGGGTAGACTTCCAAGGAAACGCCATTAACCGCCATCAGATAGCGTCTTGTTTGACCAAATACCCCACGCACTGGGAAGCCAACTTGGAGGTTATGAACTTCCAAAAGAGGCTGCTGTCGCTGGAGTTTGAGCAAACGTTGTTTTTGTGCCTCGCCGCTGACTTGGGGGGGAATATCCGGCTTTTTTTCTTGAATTTCCACTCCCCTTGGCGTTGTTTCAATGCTCATGAAATCAGAAACCGTGAGCAGATGCTGAGGTCGTCGTTCTAGACTGGGACGACAAGCTAGTAAACCTTTGGTATAAGGATGCTGGGGGTTGGAAAAAATTTGCCCTACCGAACCATACTCAACAATTTTACCTTGATACATTACGGCAACACAGTCCGCAATTTCCGCAATCAGCCCTAAATCGTGGGTAATAAACATCATTGACATTTGGCGGCGGGCACTTTGCATAAGCCCTGTTGGGGCATCGCGTAACTCGCGCAATAAGTCAAGAATAGTTGCTTGCACTGTAACATCTAAAGCTGTAGTTGGTTCATCCGCAATCAACACAGCTGGGTTACAGGAAATAGCGATTGCAATCATTACTCGTTGTAGTTGACCGCCAGAAATTTCATGAGGATAGCGGTCAAGCATTGCTTGTTTTTGCTGGTTCACTAGCTGCCGCAACTTGCGCTTGTCCAGCTTAGATTGTTTGTCTAGATACTCCTGACGCAACTCCTCATCGCTCTTGAGAAGTTTAACTTCTTGGAGACGGGCGATCGCTTGCCGTCGTGCTTCTGCTTGTGAAATATTTTGGTGCTGTCTAATTGCTTCCATTAGCTGAAACCCACAAGTATAGACTGGGTTAAGCGAACTCATTGGTTCTTGGAAGATCATCCCAATTTGACCACCTCGGTATTTCTGCATTTGCTTTTGCGGTAGCTGAACTAGATTGATCGGTTCTGCACCTTCCTCTGACCGCAGCCAAATTTCTCCCCCACTTACTTTGCCTGGGGTCGGCACTAAACCCATTACAGCTAGGGATGTTACTGATTTACCCGATCCCGACTCTCCCACAATTCCTAGGGTCTGACCTCGATGAACCTGAAAAGAAATACCATCAACGGCTGTAATCAGCTTTTCGTCAGTAGGAAACTCAACCCGTAGATCGCGAACGTCCAGAACGATTTCTTTACTCATAGGAGTCGGTAACAAAGATTAACTCAAAATTAACTGGATTTTAACAGTGCTTTATATAATAATTTGTTAATTTGACTGTTATTTTCTCCTAAATTTAATTTAGCTAAAGTTTTGTCGGCTTTTATAAAGGCTGAACTTTAGTAGAGACAAAACTAGCTTTCCTACTTGAGTAGCTTTATTCCATTAGCCTTGATAAAGCTTAAATTGGCTTTTCTACCCTTACCTTTATACAATTTTTATTCAATTGAGATAAGTACTGATAGTTGTGATAATTATACTGCCTTGAAGCTTAACGTTTATTGAGTTTTTATTTAAACTTAAGCTATTAAGTTTTACAGAAGATTTCTGTAAAAATACTTAATATGCATACATATAATTATACTAAATTTAACATCAGGCTAAAAATAGAACCTTTTTATCGCACTAGCTTTTTAAAGCATGGTAGCTGTAAAACTCTAATAAGTTAGTAATAGCTCCATTTGTAGAACACGGGTATATCCTTAAAGCCATGGCTGAAATTTTGCCCTGCTTGATTTCGCTAGCTAGCAACTTGGATTAAATAATCGCAGGTTAAAGGACTTCAATTAGTCTTAGTGGAAGAGGGGTGTGGTCAAAAGTAGTTGGTGGACAGGTAACGCTCAACCCACATAGAAGTATCACAGTATTTGATGGAGAACTGAAAATAATTGCACTAGCATTTATGCTTAGAAATGGTCGCGTTTAACGGCGATATGAGCGGCGACAGATGGACTATAACGATAGACGAGAATGCTCTCTGCTGTCCGCAAAGAGCGCGTTGTTGTGCCGCATTACACAACAGATAGATTACTTACAGTACCGCAAGCTCTTTGAGACAACGGCGTGTTAACTCTATTCGGGCTGCTGGATCTTTTTTGTTACGAATGTCGATGTTAGTGGCGAAAAAGTAAACATTCTTGCCCTTCTCCAAGTAACCCACATACCATCCAATTTTCGGCGTTACATTGTCCACAAAACCAACCCAGCCTGTCTTACCTCTAATTGTGTAGTCTGGAGTCTGCTCCATCAGCATAATGTCTTTGACAATAGAGAGTGCTCGCTTGGAGAAAGGTAAGTTGTTATTGTAGAGACGACGGAGAAACTGGATTTGCTCGCTTGGTGT
Organism: Chroococcidiopsidaceae cyanobacterium YX2bin18; assembly: GCA_030446505.1. GTDB lineage: Bacteria > Cyanobacteriota > Cyanobacteriia > Cyanobacteriales > Chroococcidiopsidaceae > JAHHHE01. The sequence continues at coordinate 3,466 of JAUJND010000030.1, forward strand.
AATTCGCAGTTCTCCCTCTAACCAGAATTTATCAATATCATCTTTACCACCAATTGTTTGGTTGCCGTATCCTACTTGAGTCACCCATTTTTGCATCTGCTCATGCCCCACTCGACGAGCTAGAACTTGGTAAAACCAAATGGCAGAAAGCTTGATTGCCTCTCTCATATTCAAGTCTCGGTTCCACTCAGGAAGCTTTCTTTGAATGCCGTCCCACGTTAGAACCGCAATTTCGTCTGAAATAACCCCAGTTTCTAAGGCAATCAGGGAGTTGAGAATCTTAAATGTAGATGCAGGCAAGAAAGCTGTTGCGTTACGCGGCGCGTTGTGTTGATAAACGCGCTCATTGTCCGCGCCGTAGATTAGAATCGAACCTTCAACCCCTAGTTCTCGAAAGTGCCGTCCAAAATCAATGTTCTGAGCGACATCTACACGAGATGGAAGCTCAATAATCGCTGATCTTGGCGTTGATGCTGATTGCATTGTCTGAAATAAGATAGAGACGGTGCAACTCAACACAACGAGAACAATAATTGCAAAGCGAACTATTTGGTTCATAAGCTTGGGTGAGTTAGTGGAGTAATGAGCAGCCTTGAATAAAATACTAAACTCTTGGATTTCGGAGCTTGAGATGCAACAACCGTCAAGATTCTGAACACAAATAGATAACCTCATCTACCAACTGGTTTTGACCACACCCGTGGAAGAGCGTTTGCCTAGTTCGCGAATTTTACTTGCCAGATACTATAAGCTAGCCTCTATTTTGCCGCTCTTTGAGTTTCAGTAAAATCTCCGCGTGTACCTCGCGGGTAAGTGGGTAAAAATATGCCAAAACTAAGCCACAAATTAAAGCAATCATTGGCAGAGGACCAACAGCAAAGCGGATTGCTTGGAGGGCTGAATCTGGTTGAATTGGTAATGCATTTTGTCCTGGAACAGCCTCTTTAAAACCAGATATTGCTAAGGCTCTGCTAACCAAATATAGCCCCAAAGCTAGACCGAGTTTTTGCAAGAAAACCATGAAGGCGTAAAAAATTCCTTCGCGGCGTTGTCCGGTATTGAGTTCATCTAGTTCAATAACATCTGGAATCATTGACCAGGGAATTAGATAAGCTGTAGAAACACCAATACCTGCCATTATTGCTAAAACGTACAGCAAACCGATTTGGTCAGGCTGGAGAAAAAATAATCCTGCTTGGGCAATAATCCATAAACTCATGCCCATGAAATAAACAGCTTTTTTACCTAATCGCTTACTTAAAGGACCCCAAACAAATAGCATTAATAAAGCAGTACCTTGAACTCCTATCAAAACTATTGGTACGTCTGATTCCTTGAAACGCATCCAGTTGACTACAAAGTAGGGAATAATACTTGCTGTTAACTGCACAGCTAGCCAAGAACAAAGATAGATACCGATCACAAATAGAAAAGGTCGGTTGCTGAAGACGATTTTTAGCTGTTCGCCGATGGGAATAGATGGAGGTGACACAGCAAGAGTACGTTTTGCTTCAAAAGCTAAGACGCGATCGCGCACCCCAAAAACACACCAATATAATGACAAAACCGAAATCACTCCACAGACTGCTGCTAGAACTAGATACTGTAAGGAGCGATCAGTGATATTAGCAAAAATAACTTGCGCCAAAAGCAATGACACAATGCTACCGCCTATCGAAAAACCAAAGCGAAAACTGTTAAGGCTAGTGCGTTCGTCGTAATCTTGGGTTAGTTCTGGAGTCATTGCCGTATAGGGCAAATTGACAACAGTGTAAAATACCTGAGATATTATGCCGATTACTACGTAATACCAAAACAAACTCCACATTTGGGCAGTGCGATCGGCAGCAAATGGCGGTATAGTCCACTGTAAAAAAAAGAAAGCCCCAAACGGAATTGCTCCATAAAACAGCCAGGGAAGACGACGACCCCAGTGACGAGATTTTGTTTTGTCTGTCAAAAGCCCCACCAGCGGGTCGTTTACTGCATCCCAAATTTTGCCAATCAGCAGGATTCTACCCGCTAATTCTGCCGGAATACCAGCAACATTCGTAAAAAATATCAGCAGGAAAAATACTGTAATATTCGCAGTAATTGCTGGTCCTAAATCTCCTGCACCATAAGCCAGTTTTGTTTTTAAGTTCAGCTTTTCGTGCTCAGGAGTTTCTTTAGGATAAGCACTAGGGGAAGTATTGCTCATAACACCTTGCAAAATATTAAAATAAATGGCTTGCCACTCAGTATTGGATCAAAATCCACCTGTTATGCCACAATACATTTCCTGGTCAGATTATCACCAAAAAATTGAGCAGCTAGCAGTCAAGATTTATCAATCAAAATGGGAATTCAATCAAATCGTCTGCCTTGCCAGGGGTGGATTACGCATTGGTGATATTCTGTCGCGGATCTACAAGCAGCCGCTAGCGATTTTAGCAACTTCGTCTTACTCAGGTGACAAAAGAGGGACTTTAAGCTTTTCTGACCATTTAACTATGACGACCAATTTAGGCTCAAGCATTCTCTTAGTCGATGACCTAGTAGACTCTGGCATTACGCTCGAGCAGACTCTACCATGGCTAAAACAGCATTACACGCAAATAGTAGAAATTCGCACTGCCGTACTCTGGTACAAAGCCTGCTCGGTTATCGTTCCGGATTATTATGTCGACTATTTACCGGATAACCCTTGGATTCACCAGCCCTTTGAACACTATGAGAAAATGAACCCAGCTGAACTAGCAGCAACCTACTCCTTCAGCACTCAGCCCTCAGCAAACTGATAGTTACACACCAAATAGCCATAACCAAATTGGTAACGTCACGAGGAGTCCAGCAGATCCGGCTGCCAAGGCAGTAACGGTTAAATCACGATCAAGATTGTAAGCTTCTGCTATTACTAGCGTGGCAAAAGCTGGAGGCATTGCCATTTGGAGAACAATTACTAGTTGCGTTGAACCAGTTAGACCAAAAAGCGATAAAGCACTACCCAGCATTAAAGGAACTAGCAGCATTTTAATTACTAAGCTAATTGATGCTCGTGGCAAGCTGTTCCAAGATTTGAGTTTGCTTAGTCGCATCCCGATTAGCACCAAAGACAGCGCCACACCCGTCCAAGCTAACCTGTACAAGCTCACTTCAATTATGTTAGGCAACGGCAGTTCACGCCAAGCCAAGCCAAAGCCAAAGCTCCACAGTGTAGGATTAATTACCATCGCCTCTAGCTGCCGATTGTGAACACTTCTGCCAAAGTGAGCAGCTAAAAAACCACACTAACCCATAAGCTGCCAGCGTTGTACCCAACAGATCGTAAAACAGCGCAAAAGCAAAGTATTTAGTACCCACAAAAGCCAATGTAACAGGGTAGCCTATATAACCTGTATTCCCAACCATTGCCGCTAGAATAAAGCTGCCTTGAGTTGGTTGACTCCATGAGCTTGGTACGGTATGGCTTATATAAGCGTTCCCCTGCTCTACGTCATTTTTTAAGTAAGCTTGCCAATTAATCCAAGCCCAAGCTAAGCCCGCTCCCAGTAAAATTGCTACCCAAGCAACTATCGGTGCAACCCAAATCGCTCTTGACAAATCAGCTTGACGTAGAAAGGCTATATTACTGATAGGTACACCTATCCAGAAAAGAAACTTACCAAAATAAGCATGAACATCTTTTGGAAGTTTAGTGACAAGAATTAATCCTAAAAGGACTAATCCTACCAGGTGTATATAAAGTTCTAGAATCTTTATCAATTTTTTTGTTTAAGTTTTGCCCGTCAGAGAAATACTTTTGCTACTACTACACTATACAAAGTACAAAATTCTTTTCCCTGCTTAAATATTTTTTAGTGCAATACCGGGTTAAGAACACGCAAGGCATACTATGGTTCAGCGCCTCTAAGCTTTGGTTTGCTTCCTTTAAGCTTTGAGCGTTCAAATCTTAGTGTACTTATTAGACAGTAGGTAGTGTTTTTACATAGCTACTTCAATGTATTTGCAAATTTGAATTTGCTAAGGTAGGTATGTTTACGGATAATAAATGACATTTGCTGAAAGCCATGCCTGTAAATGATCCCCAGGATAGATAAGGTAATCTAGGGGCAGGCTATATATTAGTCTTATAGTTGAGATCAAACTTAGCGAGAAATGGCTGTTCTAGTTCCAAATGTTTTGGAATTAAATAGTTAGCACAACTGTACCTTTAAAAACAAATTTAAAGTCCACCAAACGCTCAATTGAGTGTTAGCAATTGCTAAACAACCTACTCAAAAGTTGTATTTCTTTTTTCAATGACCGTATTTCTGCCCTCAAATTAACGTTTTAGCAAAAAATATTTCACAGCTACGGAGATAAAAAATGAAAATGGGAACCAATAGTTGTCCATGTTGTGGTAGTTCTGTACTACGTCATGCGCGTCAGGGTGGAGTTTACTGGTTTTGTCCATCCTGTTGGCAAGAAGTACCACTTTTAACCGTTAGCCAAGTGCCTCAGGCAAAAGTTGTTGTACATTCGCCCTTGGTAGCGGTGAAGTGATAACCATCCTACCTATTAAACGGTAAGGTTACAAATAATGTAAGACGCGAGAGGGGTGCTACTAACAACTTGTCTCAATCATCTTAAGAGTTGTATCTGCCCTGATAAAATCTGCTATGGACACACGCATGGCAGTTCCCAATGCTTGCAGCATTATTGTATGGTCAAGAAGATTTACGTTTAGAACAGGTTGCTGATCCCACTCCAAGTGCTGGTGAAGTGGTGATTCAAGTAATGACTGCAACAACTTGTGGCACAGATCTTAAAGTGTGGCAACGTGGTGGTCATGCTAAAATGCTGAAGCTTCCTACAGTGTTTGGGCATGAAGCAGCTGGACGGATTGTGGCATTAGGGGAAGGTGTCAAAAATTGGACAGTGGGCGATCGCGTTGTCGCTAATAATTCCGCTCCGTGCTTGAAATGCTTTTTCTGTCAACGTCAAGAATATTCTCTTTGCCCAAATTTAACCTGGAATAACGGCACGTTTGCCGAATATATCAAAATCCCCGCTGCAATTGTGCAGTATAACTTATTACCAATCCCCGCTGATTTGCCAGATGATCTAGCAGCGATGACGGAACCCTTAGCTTGTGTGCTGCATGGCATAGCCCGCTCAAATGTAAAGCAAGGTGATTGCGTCGTGGTATTGGGAGATGGTGCAATTGGACTGATGTTTGTTGCCGTATTAGCTCAGCACTCAACTGAAGTACTGCTATTTGGGGGCAATGAGCAGCGGCTACAAATAGGTAAAAAATTGGGTGCAGCTAAAACTTTTAACTACCATCAGCTAGAGGATGCGCCAGCTATAGTAAGGTTGACAGCAGATTATGGCGCAGATGTAGTAATTGAAGCTACTGGAGTACCAGCAGTCTGGGAAACTGCGATCGCCTGTGCGCGTCCTGGTGCAACAGTAAATCTGTTTGGTGGTTGTCCACGAGATACCACTATTACAGTAAATACAGAACAATTACACTATAGCGAATTAAATCTTAAAGGTGTGTTTCACAATACTCCAGAGTATGTCCGCGCTGCTTTGTCACTCCTAGCTAGGCAAACCATTCCATTTGAATTGCTAATTAGTGAACATCAACCTTTGAAGCATTTAGAACAGGTATTTCAAGACATGAAAAACCGTAAGGTAATTAAGGTAGCTATCCATTAAAAACATTAAAGAACCTACAGTAGAAACTGTAAGGCAACCATCAAGGGTACATTTAAAATTATGGAGGTGTTATTAAGCTGTGGAGGAGCTAAGTTAAGATAAGAAACTAGAGCCACAGATTTATTGAACTCTCCTATGCTTTTTCAGACGCTCCAATGTCCTAACTGCCATAGTAGAGATATTGTTAAGCATGGCAAGAGTTCGCAAGCAAAGCAGCGCTATAAATGTCGGGAGAATGTCTGCGATGGTCGGAGGTTTATCTTAGCCTTATGCTTATCCAGGTCAATCTCGGCAAGTGAAACAGCAGATTGTGGATATAGCACTAAATGGCAGTAGATTTCGGGATACAGCTCGTGTGTTGCACGTCAGTCCCAGTAAAGTTATTCGGGAATTAAAAAAAGAATATATACTCCAACGCCGTTAACCTGAAGGTATTAAAGCAACTGAACCCAGAGCAAGTTGAAGCGGAAAGTTCTCTAACTGAGTCGCCTGAAGAGCGTGCTCGACCTGAATCTTAGCTAGACGAGATGTGGAGCTACGTTGGCAAGCTAACCCTCGTTGGCTATGGTATGCGATTGACCAGCGAAGTGGTAAAGTTCCCGCCTACGTGTTTGGTGGGCGCAAGGATGAATTTCTCAGTTGAAGTTGAAACAGCTACTAGAGCCTTGCGGAATTAGTTCCTTTTACGCTGATGGCTGGGGGCGTGTGCGTGCCTCATCTAGAAGCGAAAAAAGCATAAATATGCAAAAAATAGCAAGCAAATAGATAAATTTACGGACACACATTAAACGTTTAGTGCGCAGAACGATTTGTTTTTCCAAGACGATTCAGATGCATGACATTGTAATTGGGTTATTCATTAATCGCTATGAGTTTGGGGTTTCAATTTAAGCTCTTATCCACAGCTTAATAACACCTCCCTTACCCTTTATTAAAGCAAGTAGTGCTTGCGTCACTAAAGCGCATTTCAAGCAAAAAATCTCGGTCTGTATACAAACATTCCACCGCCATACTTATTGATTCTCGACCGCACTAGTCGTCAAAACTTTGTGTATTGGAGATAAAGCCTAACTGGCTCACAGAAAATTACACCGCTATACTGAATCAAACATACTACAATTGTATTACCAGCCTGCTTATACCTTATAAGGAGAAAAATACAATGCATATACTTACTCGCACCACGACTACAGACATGGAAGTCACTAGCATACGTCTAGAGCGAGACCTGAAGAACAGACTCAAAGAACTGGCTGGTAATCAAGGGTATCAAGCTCTCGTCCGAGATATCCTGTGGAATTATGTGCAGCAAAAATCTGGCGACTATAAAACCCAATTTTCGCGTTCTGATATTCGCGCAAGTATTCCTGCAACAGCCCAAAAGAAGAGCATTGCGTACTTTCAGGGCAATTAATTCAACCACAAGAATCAATATTATTGGGACTCACAAGCAACGGAGATTTAGTTCCTATATGCGTGGAGAGTTTGGCAGGATAGGCAACTAGCTAGACGATTACAAGCAAACCCAGTTTTTCGATGTGCTTGTCTACTATGGCAACAACTGGGCTGCTGAATGAAGTTTGTTATTGGTTTCTAAAATTATATAGATACTGGTACACTCTCAAATTTACTGGCGTTTTATATAGCGGGAACTCAGTATTGGATTACTTATACCCACGTTCTAAACTACTACTCCTAAATAATCTAGGGAAATTACCGATTCTGCCTAGTTAGAGGCAAGATAATGTAGAGCAATGGAGCTTTGGGAATGTCACCGTTTTTTATAGCCTGCTTGGTTTTGCTCTCAATCAATTTAGGTATCCTAACTAGAAAGGATAAGTATGGGTGAGGAAGCGTGCTGAGCAATTGCAAAGTAGTCATTAAAAACTTGCTGCAAAACATCCGCTTAGGAAGTACCCAATGCATTGCCTGCAAAAAGTAGTGTGTGCTCACCATTTTGGAGGGTACCCAGCCAAGAAAGAGCTTTCATCATCGCAACCACATTACCCAAGTGAACTAGGCGATCGCCCGAATACCCATTTAGATTAATGCAGCATACCTCACCCGCCCACTTGGGACAACAAATTAACAAAATTATTGAAAATAGTTCTCCAGAAACACTGCTGCACCAAATCGCGCAAGCATTAGGAACCGATTTTTGGGTGGACTGCTGCTTAATTATGATTATGGTTCCTGATTCCTCCACTCAGGTTGGCTATTGGTATTCTGATAAGAATTTTGCATTTTCACAAAAAGAGCTACTACTTGCAACTAATGCGCAGCTTGTTTCGTTAATCCAACCGGACTGTGAAGCTCTGATTATTGACAACATTGAGAGAGCCGAAAACCCGTTAGTAGAATGGCATCTATCCTTGCCGATCCGTGCAGTTATGGTAATTCCGATTTACTTTCAGGGCAAGATGACTGGGGTAATTAATCTCCTCCGTTCGCAGATCTATCAATGGAGTGAGCTAGAAAAAGAACGTGCTCTAGCTGTGGTTTCACCAGTGGCGATCGCTATTTCCCAAGTTGTCCAAACTAGTTTGATTACATCTTTGCAGCAACAGGTACACGCCTCAAGCCAGTACCAAAGCTTGCTCAAGCAGTTGACGCTCTCTAGCCGTAGCTCCTTAGAATTGAATCAGATTTTCACTGAAGCGATCGCTGGCACGGCTCAAGTTCTCCAGGTTGAGCGTGGTTTAATCGTAACCTTGAAATATGTCGAGCCACTTTTTAAAACTCGGTCTAGAAAAAAAATTCCCAAAGCAAAAGCTACCGTTGTTTGTGAATGGCATGATCACAAATCAAACGTACTAGATGCTGATGCCAATGTGTCATTGTTAAACCAATCCTTCTGGGTATCCGAAAGTTGGTTATGCCAGCAAGCATTCATCAACTCTCCTAAGCCATTAGTTATCGATGCTGAACACAAGCTTGAGGCAATTGCTTCGGCAGAGGATGCCCCACTTTTTAATCTCAACTGCCTGCCTGCCGTTTTGATATTACCCCTAGAGAGTGGGGGTACGGTATTGGGTTTCTTGGTGCTACAGCATTCAGATGAACGCCTTTGGCAATCAGAGGAATTAGCACTTGTGGAATTGGTGAGTGCCCAGCTAAGTAATGCTATTATTCAAAGCCAAACCCTAAAACAGGTACAAGGTCTGGTAGAAGAACGCACGGCACAACTACAAGGCAGCTTGGAAGTACAGGCAAGATTGTACGAAAAAACTCGTCAACAAATTGACCAACTGCGGAAACTTAATCAGTTAAAAGATGAATTTGTCAGCACAATGAATCATGAGTTGCGTACGCCTCTTACTAGCATGAGCCTCGCAATTCGGATGCTACGTCAATCAGAGGCACTTTCACCTGAGCGTCAGGCAAAGTACCTCGATATTTTAGAGCAGCAGTGCAACCAAGAAATTAACTTAGTTAAGGACTTACTCAAGCTCCAAGAGCTAGAATCACACCAAGCCCTTCTTAACCTGGAGACTATTGATCTCAAACCCAAAATCCACAATTTAGCTGATTCTTTTACGGAAAAATGGGCAGATAAAGGATTAAATATTACGTTAGATTTACCAAAAGTTTCGCTACTCGTTCAAACCGATATTGACAGTTTTGAACGCATCCTCCAAGAACTTTTGACCAATGCTGGTAAGTACTCTAATCCAAATACTACTATCGTCTTACAAGCAACTTATAGTAATAATCAACAGGATAAGCAAATTATTTTTACCCTAACTAACTTTGGTACTGGCATCTCCCCAGAAGACACGATTTACATTTTTGATAAATTCCGTCGGGGTCAGGGTGTTACCCAACAAGCGATACAAGGCACTGGTTTAGGGCTTGCTCTGGTAAAGTGCTTAGTACAGCATTTGAATGGTAATATCGTTGTTTCTAGTAAACCTAATAGCCAATCTTCCGATTGGGAAACTTGCTTTACTATTACCCTACCGCAGTTTTTCGACCACACCAACTCCTAGTTTATCCTGTGACTAAACAACACGAATCCAACGTAGAACTTGATTTCCCCACCACTAATGATGACATTAGGACAGAAATCAGTTTCACCGCTAAAGAAGCAGCTTTGCTTCAAGACGTGGAAGTGCAAACTGAGACAGTAGCAGAACGACAGCGACAAATCACTGCCAAAATTCAAATTCCCCACTCAGTAGAGCAAGTTTGGCAAGTCTTGACAGATTATGAAGCACTAGCTGACTTTATCCCCAACCTTGCCCAGAGTACTCTGCTTCAGCATCCAAAAGGAGGCATTCGCCTTGAGCAAGTTGGCAGTCAACGCTTTCTACGTTTAAACTTTTCCGCACGTGTGGTGCTAGACCTAGAGGAAAATTTTCCTGATGAAATAAATTTCCATATGGTCGAGGGAGATTTAAAAGCTTATTTTGGTAGTTGGCAATTAAAGCCTTATTCAATTCCTAGCAACGGAACTAATCTCTACTATACAGTGCGTGTTTGGCCCAAGCGGACTATGCCTGTAGCAATCATTGAACGCCGTCTTAGCAGTGATCTCCGGTTAAACCTGTTAGCTATCCGTCAGCGAGTAGAAGAGGTGTTTGGTACAAATAGATGATTTAAAGCTTAAGTTTACTCTTGTGCGTGCAATTTCATTACTGTATCTCAGTTAGCAATTGGAGGCATCGAGATCTTATGCAAGTACTAGACAGGATAAATACCCCATAGGTTGTGAAATAAATATTAAGTCCTTTTATCGGACTCATTATTTATTACTTTATCTACTAAGTTACGCTTGCACAACCCTATCCACTCTATAGGGATTTGTTTGGCATAACAAGATGTAGGAAGTTGTAAAATTATGCCCCCTATTTAGGAAGATAAAATCACCTATTTATACCCCCAGGAATTCAGATCCCCGTCGCCTCCGTGAAAGGGAGGTGTCCTGAGGCTCTAGACGATGGGGGCGTCTGAGTTGCACCTTTATTAAGATAATGAATTTGTCTGCTTATGTCAACTGTTGGACTTAAAATCACGTGTTGCCTTATCCAAACAACTAAAGCAGATTAGGCATCAGATAAATTACGTAAGCGCATCAGTTGGCGTCGCATTTGCGGAGAAGCTTCTAAATCAGAAATTTCTTGGGTATTAACGTCCGCTTGCAGGGGTTCCATATACTCGTCGGCGCCAATTGTAAACGCTTCGATTAATAATTCCAGCAGATCGTGGCGATCACTCAAAGCGCATTTTTCTTCAATCAACCGGAATTTGAGATGGATTTCGCATTCATAAATACTGACTTCGACTTTCTTAGATTGGAGTGATACTGCTTTAGATTTCATATTTTTAAACAATTTCTAATTTTGTAATGAGTAGCAAATGACAATATGTTTCAAGTTTAGGGACTCACCTTTTGAGCAAATTTGATATTCAACAAGACAAAAATATCTCATACCCAAGAGTATTATCGTTATGTTTTCTAGCTCATTTTATTTTTTAAATATAGCAACCAAAGTTTCCTGAACAGATTTTCATATATCTAATTACTTAGTGAGACAATTACCATTATTGAACTTTTAAGATTGAACAAGGTAAAGTTTATGTAAGGATTATGTGAGTCTTTTAAAAGTTTTTTATTCTGCTTATATAGTCTGCTTTTAACGTTCTAATTTATACAAGAAGTCTATGCGCTTTTTAGTATCTAATCAGGTTTGGGATAGGAAGCACTTCAGTGGTTCTAAGCTGCAAAACGTGGCTTAGTGGCCTATAAAGCTAGATATGCCCAAAAATCAAAGATTCAAATGTAATAAATATCTCTAACAAGGCAGTTTAGGGACGCACCTGAGTTAGGCTGCGGATGAGATAGAACCCCGTACAAACCCATTAGCGAATTACAGTGTAGGCTGCATAGTAGGCAAATTTCCGGTTCGGTTCAGCTTTCTGGAAGATTTATACACAATATAGGGGCGCAAAAACCTTCTAAGGTTGAAGCCACTACGATTTATCACGGTTATGTAAGGTGAAGTGAAGGAATGCGCTTAAGCGTAATTTTGCTACTTAGAGGTGTGGTAGGTTCAACAGACGGCACTGTCCTATTGAGCTACTTATAAGTTCCTACGATGATGATTCTTACTTTAGCTATAAAGGTAGAATTGTGAAAGTTCGATTTTCCCTGGAAAAATTTAGGAGATTGCTAGTGAGTAAAGTAATTCGTGGTGCAATTTTTGTTCTTGATGACAATATAGATACTGATCAAATCATTCCAGCTGAGTACCTTACCCTGGTTCCCTCTAAGCCTGACGAGTACGAGAAACTAGGCAGTTATGCTATGGCTGGATTACCAGATCGTTACGGTAAATTCATTACATCAGGAGAAATGAAGACAGCCTACCCGATTATTATTGCTGGAGAAAACTTTGGCTGTGGTTCTTCACGGGAACACGCGCCAATTGCTCTGGGAGCTTCAGGAGTGAAAGTAGTGGTTGCCCAGTCATACGCGCGAATCTTTTTCCGAAATTGTGCGGCAACAGGTGAATTGTACCCCTGGGAATCGGTCGAGCGGTTGTGTCAGCAGTTTAAAACTGGTCAAGAAGTTTCGATTGATTTTGAACAAAATAATATTATCAATCACACACTTGGCAAGGAATACGCTCTCAAGCCTATTGGAGAAGTAGGACCTGTAATTGATGCTGGCGGCATCTTTGCCTACGCCCGTCAGACAGGTATGATTTCACGCTGACGTGCGATCGCTCAACTAGTGTTTGAAATGCAAGTTAATTAGCAGTAAAGCTATACGAATAGGGGCTAAAATAATTTAGCTGTAATAATCTAGTCATATTATCTACTATGGAAGAGCAGTTACTCAAATCCACAACCCGCCATATCCGTATTTTTTCTGCTGAAGTTGATCAAGGTGGCGAGTTTGTTCCTAGCAACCAAGTTTTAACGCTAGACGTTGACCCAGACAATGAATTTAATTGGAATGAAGAGACTCTCCAGAAAGTTTATCGCAAGTTTGATGAACTAGTAGAAGCAAACAGTGGTGCTGATTTAACAGACTACAACTTACGCCGTATTGGTTCTGATTTGGAGCATTTTGTGCGCTCACTTCTGCAAAGTGGTCAAATTAGTTATAACCTTACTGGGCGTGTTATTAACTATAGTATGGGGGTTTCTCAAATTGCTGTTGAAGACAGCAAATAGAAACTTTAGTTTGCTTAAGGTCGGCAAACTTAGTTACGCTAGCTTAGAGTTCATTATCGTGTCTTTCTATTGCAAGAATTGTACAAGGAATGTATTTTCCTGTATATAAAGCTTGACAGCACCAACTAATTTGTAACTAAATCGTAAAGTAAAATATATTTTTCTTTCCTTTTTCTTGTTTGAGGATGGTTTATGCTACTAATAACCTACCTGTATCTTTTTAATTATTTAAGTCTAAAAGTGATTTTAAGGATTAAGGAGTAAAACTAGGAAAAGCCAAGTTTTATCTAGGCTTTTCCTAGCAAAGATTTTCCACAACTTACAGCACTAGATACTTTTTATTCCTGTTGCTTAGGGTTCTCTACCTAACAAATAGTTAAGCTAAATGTGCTGCAAAAAAGTAATATCTACCACCAAGTCCGATTTCCACTTTCATCTACACGTGCTTGCCGGATAACATCCGAAATTTCATCGGCATCTTTAACGTGGTGTAAAGCTTTTTCCTCACCATCTGGCTCATCGACTATAACGTAGGTTGGAACTGTAATGTGATCACCAGTGATATCAGGAGAATCTACGGCAAGTTGTTGTGCTTTTTCTTCAATACTCTGGGGTTCATCAGAGATGACATCGCCAGGGTTGACTGCACGATGGGTTTCTTTTTCCTTGTCATCATTCATAATTTTCGATATTGATTTCAAACTTGAGTAATATTCTATGCTTAAACTAAAGAACTACAAACGCGATCGCATCTTTCCAATGGAGTAATTTATTTATTTAGAAGCTTGTTCACAGATACGTTTGAAGATGCCAACAATTGAGTTAAAGTCTAATAATGAAGTGCTATACAGAATTGTTTTAGAGACGGCTTCTAAACAGATGTAAGCGACGAAAGTAGCTACAAACTAATTCCCAGAAAGTCATGAGCTAGACAGCGTTTAATGCAGTTGTCAGTGACGTACATCAAGGCAGTAAAAGTTTCCCCTAACTACTATTCCCGTAGAAGAGTGCCAGTTAAATTCTTCTATGGCAGTAGCGGTTCTTTAAAAAAAAGATTTATCTAAAAATAGATATCAATTGGCAAATAAGTGTCAATCTAGGATTCTGACATCAATAACTGTGGCATTGAAGTTGTAATTGAAACCCTCAAGTTCAACAGGAGTGCCAATTTTTAATTTGCTATTACCTATTACTGGACCGTCCTTCGTGATTTGAGCCTTGTCGCTCAAGGTCAACAGCATATCTGTACTGAATTGGTTGGCTCTAGGGTCGGATAATTCTTTGAGTGAACCATCCGGTTGAGGAACAAGCAGGGTTCTAGGTAACTGTTGGATAGATTTAATGTCAATTTGACCGTGAGGTTGATTGCGAATAATTATGTTGGTTTCTCCACCTTTTTTAAAGCCTTTGTCGAATAACTGCTGAGGATCTCGCACATTCAAACCCCGAACAACCAAGTCTACCTCGACTGGTTTGGTAGTAACGCCCACCTGAGCAACAGAACCAGAGGTACCGGGAAAGAAAAAGATGCCTACTAGTACTAGCACAATTACTAAAGCAGCACCCAAGTCGAGAATGCTTAATTTACCAAACAAGCGCCCTTGAGAATCAAAAAATTTCATAATTCCAAGAAAGATAAATAGTTAATCGTTCTGGCAATTGTCTTGTGCCAGATTAACATGACTTCGACTAAAGGGATCTTTGAAAAGCGTTTAGTGCTGATAGGGGGGTTTTCCCCTCTATCTCCTAAATCTATACTCCGTGAGGACTTCAAGTTCCCCAATGCTTCTAAAACTAGGTATTATGATCGCGCTTGTACCAGAAAATTAGAATTTAGAGGGTTAGAGCCTGCGGCTGCCCAGGATTTTGGGGGCATAAGGCGCGATCGCATGGGAAAACTGAAAACGGCAACCAAATTATATTCCTACGTCTCTTTTTAGAGGGCTCGTTTGCTATTTAAGTGGGCAAATAAGGCATTACATCAGTTTCATTGATGCCTGGTTTATAACTGTAGTTTGTTTCATTTGTTTAAAACACTCCTCTCCTATGTCTAAACTTTTCTCTTTTTCTTCTCATCGCCACCAACGGCGCTGGTTTTATCCATTGCTAAGTATTATGGTGATGCTTAGCCTTTGGGTGGGTTCGCCGCAGCCATCGCAGGCAGTTCCTTGGTTTGACCTGCTTAGGCGGGGTGTCCAGGTGATTCAGTTATCTAATGTTTCCGATAAACAGGAAGTCCAGATCGGTAGTCAAATTAATCAACAGCTGGTTAGTCGTCAAGTTCGGCTCTACCGCAATCGGGAGATTAATGACTATGTAAACCAGATTGGTCAAAGATTAGCAAAAAATAGTAGTCGCCCCGATATCCCCTATACCTTCCAGGTGGTTAATGATAGAGGTATTAACGCTTTTGCGACAATGGGAGGCTTTGTCTATGTCAACGCTGGTTTGCTAAAAGCCGCAGATAATGAAGCTCAGCTGGCAAGTGTTATAGCTCATGAAATTGGTCATATTACCAGTCGTCACGCAGTAGAGCAGATGCGTGAGACGGCAATTGCTGGTGGTGTTGCCACGTTAGCTGGCTTAGACCGTAATCGGGCAGTTGCGATTGGGGTAGATTTGGCGCTACGACGTCCGGGAAGTCGTAAGGATGAACTTGAAGCGGATCAAGAAGGACTAGAAATGATCAGACGTGCTGGTTATGCTCAGTCCGCGATCGTTGCCTTCATGGAGAAGTTGCTTAAAGGAGGCTCACCTCCGACATTTTTGAGTACCCACCCTGCAACGAGCGATCGCATTACTGCACTTAAAAGTAAAATTAATCCTCAGAATGCATATGTAGGGGATGGGCTGGATAGTGCAGCCTATAAAGCCAAAATCCGAGCTTTAGGATAAGCCTAACTACGTAGCACTCGCGCGGGGTCAACCCGCGTCACCGCTTCTTCAAGGGGCAGGATGCGTACTAGCTCCTCAAAGACATTAACTTGATATACCAGGTTATTTGTGACATCTAGTCCAGTTAACCATCCACTTTTACGGTGATAGGCACCAGTGTCAATGTCGAGCCAGCCCTCTCCTTGAGCAAGTTTACCGGGAGTAACGCCTGGCAAAGTAAAGGTGATGCTGTGACCAACAATGATTAGCTTATCGGGAAAGTAAGGTTGGGAAATACTGTGGAATTCGCTACGCACCCAGCAAAGTTGCTCAGCAGTTTGTTTTTCTAACTCAATTCTGGGGTCAACCCCAGCATGAGCCAACCAAATATCGCCCAAGTCTAAATGTGTGGGCAAGTGTAGCATCCACTCCAAATGTTCCTGGTGAATCGTAGCTGCTTTATAACTGTTCACAGTTGCATAGCCTCCATTAGAAAGCCAAGCTTGCTGCACTTGGCTAGAACCTCTGCTTGCAACTACGTTAAGCAACATCTGTTCGTGATTGCCTAGTAGACATTCGTAGGAACTTTGCTGAACAAAAGCCACAACCTGAGCGCTTTGCGGTCCTCGATCAATTAAGTCTCCCAGGAAATAAACTTGATCGTTTGAACCGGGGGCGATCGCCTCTAGTAAGATCATCAAACCATTATAATGACCATGCACATCCCCGATAATAATGCGACGGTAGCTTTTTTCACTCATACAAAAATGCTACTCAATGATTTAGATATAGTCTGTTTAACCCTGTCATCTGAAATAAGTAAAAAATATTTCAGACATATTACTTAAATTGTAATTATCAAAGCATAATTACAATTTAAAGGTTTCTAAGTAATTACCACTAAATATGTATGTTTTTATGCACGGCACGATTAATTCTATAAAACAATCAAACTCTCAGGACTAGATTCAACAAGTGATGCAGGACAAACCTCGATCATGCTAAAGAGTAAGTTGAACACTTTTAGTGTGAACGTATAGCTGAAGTTGCCATAAATTTGATATTTCGATACCAGTCTGATACCTAACTGGTGCGTAGTTCATTTAGTTCAAAATTCAAAGACATATTCTGGTGTAAGAGGTAGCATCTCTAGATGCTGGCAAATTTAAGGAGTATTGGCAAGAAAAAATCTAAAACCTTTGTCTCTAGTTCTTAAAAATATCTAATTTTTTACACAATCAAGTAAACTTGCGGATGAACTGTTTAGCTTGCAATCAAAGCTCCCTCAATTCCAATAGAGCAATTATGCGAGTGTCTCCATTGATAAGATTGGCTAGACTATAGGTTTCCTTTCGCAGACTACCGTCTGTGCTTATAAGCTATTTATGGTCACCTTAGCACACTTTGTTGCATTATTGTTCGTATGCAACAATCTTTTATAAGTTAGCGGATTAAACTGAACATACCTCAAGTCTAAGGATGCTGTTATGAGTTCAGTTAGGGGAATTGAAGTCTATCAGCTAGCTTCTGTAAAGGGCGGAATGGCTGAGTTTTATCCGCCGCAGTCTAGTAACGAGACGATGGTGGTACAAATTCCACCGAAAACGATTGATGATTTGTTTGTCCACAAATCGCAAACAGACCAATTAGTGGTAGTTAAAGGTCGTTTTGTCCTCGTGACTTTAATTAATCGCCGCTATCAGTACATTCGTTTGAGCGATCGCTGTCCTGTTCTGGTTAAAATTCCACCTGGAGTGTTACACGGAGCAATTAATCTCGACTCAGAACCATGTGTGTTGGTAAATGCTGTACTACGTCATAAGCCTGCTACTGAGCGCGATTACCTGCCCTGGAAGTGTCCCTTTCCTTATGACATTATGGCAGTTCAAGCAGTGCTAGCAGAACTCGACGCGGCTGCTTTTGGTGGAGAAGCGAAAAGCCCAATAGCTACAGCCAGCGCTCAAAAATAAATCCTGCCTTTGCCAGCTAGAGCTAACTTATCTCTTGCACCTGTTCCGCAGCGAATAGAATTCGCCGCTATACAAACGAAGTCCGCCTCCGCAGGCTCAAGTAAATTCAAGGCTTTGAAACCTGCGCAGGCAAATTTTGTCTGTGTAGCCGCTTACAGTTGCCTGGTACAAAATAGGAGTAGATATAGTTTAGTTAACGTTAGTTCGGGATAAGAAATACTTGAAAGCCTTGAGTTTTCGTAGCTTATTCCTTTAGGGTTTATATTGATAAAGCTAACAAGCAGGATAGTTGAAAATATTAGCAACAGAGAGCCTTATTGCTAACACAGGAATATTCAATGAATGAGCTAGGACTAGACTTTGTATAATTTACAGCTTTTGGCTTAAACAAAACTCACGTTAGTTAGCTAATTGCTCAATCAAGTATATTAACTGGGTACAACTTAGATAAGTCGTTAATGATTGATTGGCTCTACCACTACCCACCTTTGTCGCCGGGTATTTTGCTGAAGCGTTACAAACGCTTTTTTGCTGATATTGAACTAGATACAGGCGAGGTAGTCATAGCTCATTGCCCGAATACAGGACCAATGACAGGAATTTGTACCCCTGGTAGTCTAGTTCAGGTGTCTTATAGTGATAATCCCACGCGCAAACTGGCTTACAACTGGGAAATGATTCAGGTGTGTGACAATGAGCCGACTTGGGTAGGTGTCAATACTGCTTTGCCAAATCGAGTTATCAAGTTAGCTCTAGAAAAATTCCTGTTTCCCGAATTAAGCAGCTACAGCCAAATTCGCTTTGAAGTACCTTACGGACAAGATAAGAAAAGCCGCGTTGATTTTTTGTTGAATGGCAGTGATGTGGAACGCCCTATCTACATAGAAGTAAAAAGCACAACGTGGGCTTGTGATCGACTTGCTTTATTTCCAGATACAGAGACAACGCGGGGACAAAAGCACTTGCGAGAACTCATGGCGCTGATTCCTCAAGCTCGTGCTGTTATGCTTTACTTTATCAATCGTGGTGATTGCACCCATTTTGCCCCTGGAGATAGTCGCGATCCAGTCTATAGTAAGTTGCTGCGAGATGCGATCGCGCTGGGATTAGAAGTTTTACCCTGTCGTTTTGAAATTACTCCAGCTGGTATCCGCTACTTGGGTTTATCTGAATTGAAAATCTGACGATATCTATCGGTTCAATTTATTCTTTAATCTTCTCTAAAGTCTTCTTTTGCTTTTCAGCTGCAACTTTAGTTTTAAAAAGATTCCTCCCCATTGAACTTTAGACGTGCGATTCGTTGAGTAGTGAATCACCATGATAGTACGTACATAACTACTCCAACCATCAGTCTTACTTAATGCTTGTTCGCTGATGAGGGTACAGAGTGCTTGAATCCAGGCTGGAGCGGGTCTATAGACTTTAAACATCGTTGATAATAGAGCAATTCCGCATCGATTTACACCCAAGTGATACATAATTGGAGAGTATTCAGCCACGTTTGACTAGACAAACCTAGCCAAAAACTGCAATGGCGACGTTGAATGCGTACCTGCTCTTGAAGACGACAAAGATAATGCTCGACCTTTGATCTACGCTGATATCTATACCTTGAATAATTGCATCAGTATAGGCAATATATGCAATAGCAATCAGTAAAACAACAGCAGATAAACGAGTTTTAATTGCCTGGCAGCCTTCAAGAGTGCCACCACCGCTTTTCCAGTCTTGAAACCTCCACTCAATGCCACGGCGCTGTTGAGGTGCAGTTAGAGCAGCTTGAATGGTTGACAAAGAGCGTTAATCAGAACCAGCCTGATGTTGGCTTATTTTTACGGTAGTTTTCGTTTCTACGTGTACACGCTACATTAAACTGATTAACTCCACTAAAGAATATTGACCTACCAGGTTTGAATTCCCATAACTGCAACTGTTGTCTAAACTCGTTGTGGCAGATATATTTAGGAGTTACGCAGTTGAATGTCATGCTGAACGCAGTGAAGCATCCCAGAGATTCTTCGCTACTGCTCAGAATGACATTACTGCGTCCAACTGCGTAAGTCCTGATATTCATGGCATCTTAGAGACAGGCATCCTGCTAGTCCTTGGTTTTCCAGCTATTGCCCCCAATTCAACTGAGCAAAACTCGGACATCATCCAAATAAGTTGATAGTCTAAAAAGTTGTGCTAACACCCTGGTAAATAGGGCTTGTTGCTCAAGTGTTGCTACTGTTCCCCTTGTGGGAGTGATGTACAAGTGATGTCCGATGAAGTCCAACATTGTGTTGTACCTTGTGGACGGGCATCTGCTTGTCTCTCTAGTCCCCCATCTCCATAAATGACGGCAAACACAACTATCTAATTACGGTTCGCCCCAATTCCTCAATTCATTAATTTCCGTACATTAAATACACAGTAGCAATCAGTAGCACAAACAAGCATTGAGCCAAGCTGCGATGATTTCTGAAGGAACCGTCTAATCAAGTTCGGCAAACCACCCTTCATGAAGTGACTATGCACGCTCAGTATAGAGATCAGTACACAAATTCAATGTATTGAAACTAGAACGTTGCTGATTTCAATAACGTTGGTTCAATTTTAGTTTTGTATTCTTGTAAACAATTTTTAGTAGTTATAGGGAGCCAGAATCTCCAATGGCAAAAGTAGTTGGAATTGACTTAGGTACGACAAACTCCTGCGTCGCAGTTATGGAAGGTGGTAAACCCACAGTTATTGCCAATGCAGAAGGTTTTCGGACAACGCCATCAGTCGTTGCCTTTGCGAAGAATGGCGATCCTTGGCTTGTCAAATCGCTAAACGCCAAGCGGTGATGAACCCCGAAAACACCTTTTACTCGGTCAAGCGCTTCATCGGGCGCAGATACGATGAAGTTACTCATGAAGCAACAGAAGTTTCGTATAAAGTCCTGCGTGACAGCAACGGTAACGTCAAACTCGACTGCCTTCCAAAAGCAAGCAATTCCCCGGAAGAAATTTCTGCTGAAGTGCTACGAAAGCTAGTAGAAGATGCTAGTAAGTACCTTGGTGAAACGGTAACTCAAGCCGTAATTACCGTCCCAGCATACTTCAATGACTCTCAGCGTCAAGCTACTAAAGATGCTGGACGTATTGCTGGTGTGGAAGTGTTGCGGATTATTAACGAACCTACAGCCAAGCTTCTAGCATACGGGTTTGATAAGAAAAGTAACGAAACTATTCTTGTCTTTGACCTTGGCGGTACGTTTGACGTTTCCGTGTTAGAAGTCGGCGATGGCATGTTTGAAGTGCTAGCTACCTCTGGTGATACGCACTTGGGTGGTGACGACTTTGATAAGAAAATTGTTGACTACTTAGCTGAAGAATTCAGAAGATCAGAAGGCATCGACCTGCGTAAAGATAAACAAGCTCTACAACGTCTAATAGAAGCCGCTGAAAAAGCCAAAATTGAATTATCTAGCGTTACCCAAGCAGAAATTAATCTGCCGTTTATTACTGCCACTCAGGACGGTCTAAGCACCTAGAAATGCTGCTGACACGTGGCAAATTTGAAGAACTCTGCTCTGACTTGATTGATCGCTGCCGCATTCCAGTCGAAAATGCGTTACGTGATGCCAAGGTAGATAAGAACGCCATTAATGAAGTGGTCTAGTTGGCGGTTCTACTCTCTGAATTCCAACTGTCCAAGATATAGTGAAACGGACGTTAGTAAAGATCCTAACCAAACCGTTAACCCAGATGAAGTTGTAGCCGTAGGTGCAGCGATTCAAGCTGGTGTGCTTGCTGGTGATGTCACAGGTATCTTGCTATTAGATGTAACTCCGCTGTCTTTGGGTGTGGAAACGCTGGGTGGCGTAATGACTAAGATTATCACCCGCAATACCACGATTCCTACCAAGAAGTCGGAAGTCTTCTCCACTGCTGTTGATGGTCAGAGTAATGTCGAAATCCACGTTCTTCAAGGTGAACGCGAGATGTCCAATGACAACAAGAGTCTGGGAACATTTCCGATTGGCATTCCTCCAGCACCTCGCGGTGTACCTCAAATTGAAGTGATCTTTGACATTGATGCCAACGGTATTCTGAATGTCACCCAAGGATAAGGGTAGTGGTAAGGAGCAATCAATCAGCATTACTGTCACCCTAGATAAATCTGAAGTTGAGCGCATGGTCAAGCAAGCCGAACAAAACGCGGCAGCCGACAAAGAGCGTCGTGAAAAGATTGACCGCAAGAACCAGGCGGACTCCTTGGCATACCAAGCGGAGAAGCAAATTGCTGATCTGGGCGACAAAGTACCAGATGCAGATAAATCCAAGGTTGAAGGACTAGTTAAAGATCTGCGTGATGCTATCTCTCAAGAAGACGATGAGCGGATTAAACGCTGATGCCTGAACTGCAACAAACTCTGTATAGCATCAGCACTAACTTGTATCAACAAGGTGGTGGCGGCGGTCCAACTGATGGCGGTTCTAGTCCGGATGGTGGCAATGCTGGAGCGTCTGGCAGCATGATGTAATTGACGCTGACTTCACTGAAACAAAATAGGCAATAGATTAATCTACCAAGAGATGCAATACTTTCTCTAAGATTACAGCCTAAATTGTAAATATAAGGGTTGATACAGGAGCACTTCTGTATCAACCCTTTGTTATTTGGATAGGAAATAAGCAGAATTAAAAAATATGCCATATCCCCAAGCACCCTGACATTCAAAGGCTACGCTCTCCAGACATTGCACCCGCTAGATATTAATAGAGTTCGTCCCTTGATTCCTTCTGAGTTAGAAATTATCTCTGTATGGCTTGCAAAACCCTGGGTGGAGTTTATTTATCCTATTACGGATCTGGTTCAGCGCTGGAGTACAGCGAGTTAATTATTATTGGTGCAATTGCTGGTTATCAAGGCAAATTTGGCGGTTGGGTAACACATATCTATGTAGATAACCCGGATTCTGTTGCTGGTGGTAGGGAGATATGGGGATTACCGAAGGAACTGGCTGAATTTAGTTGGGAGGCGATCGCGTTACTGTGCGTCAAGGCGATCGGGCTACTTTGCAGTCTCAATTACGGTCAGCAAGGTTTCGGGTGGCGACAGTGGCTAGGTGCATTCGGTTTCAGTGGTAAGGATTCTAATTTGCTGATATTTCCAGGCTGAACTTGATTCTCGCTTGAGTTTGGTCAGTTCCAAGTTAGAAGTACCAGCAGAAAGCCCTTTGCCAATGTAGCTTTAGGTCAACCTTGGTTAACTGTTCGATGTGATGAGATGCGGTTGAAAGTTGGTGCGCCAGAAGTAGTGGGGCAAACTCCGGAGTTTTTTTTTGTGTTAATTGACTTGAGGTAATTGATTTTTGTATAGTAGTTAGTTAAGTGATAAAAGGCTGTAAAAGTTGATGATTTAGTCCTTGCTATAGTCAGAATTAGGAACAATATTCGAGTGATTAGATTGAGTTAAGAAATATTATGGTTACCCCAGGAGAACTTCAGCAGATTGCCTCAAAAATTTCCTTGACACACTTGTATACCCTCAAATCGATCAAGCTACAGGTTAAGCAAATTACGTTAGCTCAAAAAGAACTTAAAGTAATCAAAAAGGAATTATCTGCGGTAGTACGCAACATCAACTAACAAGCATCACAAGCTAGTGCGGACAGCTTCAGCTCTGTAGTTTCTAACATTTTAGGAAAGCGTAAACTGGCTGGAAGTATCAGAGCAGATAAGCGAAGAGCAATTCAATAACAGAAGCAGACAGAGCGTCAGCCTTATCTTGAAAAGAAGGCAATCAAACAACTAATTTTAGAAGGAGACCGACTTAAGTTATTAGAATAGAAGTATTTACTCGATCCAGAAAGAGTTACAATCTAGCTGCAAGCTGAAGAAGAGAAAAGACGGTTAGAGCAACAAGAGAGAGAAAATGGCTAAAACTTTTCCTAAATTTTGGTACAAAATTGTAATTGCTGTTGGTTTTGTTTTAGTAACAACAAGTTGTTTTTCACCTTCAGGCACTAATCTTAATCAGGAGGTTACTGAGACGCAAAAACTGGAAAATACATTCTCTGAATCAATATCAGAAACGCCGCGATCTACTAACATCAGTGAAGCTTCGAAGACTGAATCTCAACCAGAAGAAATAGCTGAAAATTCGTCGTTAGCCTCCAACAAATTTAATTTTCCTAAAGATTCTTGTGGAGATAAGCCAAGCAAATCTAATGAAACGTGGTACCCCGTATTTGTTGATGAAGGAAACTTGAACGAAATCCGTAGTAGATACTGTAGGGATGCTGGAAGCACAGTTAGAGAAAAGACTGGGAAACCTACAGTTCAAGTAGCAAGTTTTACTGGCTATCAAAAAGCTTTGGAATTTGCTAAAGCAGTTGGTGGTGAAGTAGGAGGATTTGAGCAGAATTTCTCTAATATGCAGAAGCAACCACCAGCGCCCTCTAAAACACCAGAAGTATCAAATTCAATAACAGGGATTGAAACAACATCTCCTAATCCTTTATATAGTAAGCCATCTAATAGTTCCAACAGAATTGGAACTAGCAGAGTTAGCGGCTCTGGAAAGTGCGAAAACCCTGATGATGTTGACTCACGTGGTCGGCGCTGTGGTGCGAGAGCAGCAAGTGTTCGTGAAGGTGGACGCTAGAAGGCTGTTTTTTCAAGTAACCGTGCGTCTAATTTACACCACGATTTCTGTAAGTGCAATCTACTTCAGATGAGAGGGCGATCACCCTTATCATCCATCTATTCTTCAAGTCGAAGATTAAAATCCAAATAGATCCACACTCGCTTAGCAGTTATGACCATCACCACCGCTAAACGCTTCACCATAGCTGAATATCACCGTCTGGCAGAACTTGGATTCTTTGAGGAGAATGACCGAGTTGAGTTAATTAAGGGGGAAATTGTCCAAATGGTATCTAAAGGTACACCCCACTCAGTTTGCGAAACACGTTTGTTTCGGGAGTTATTCAAGCTAGTAGGGGAACGTGCAACGCTACGAGGACAACAACCGCTTATTATTCCTAACGACAGCGAACCTGAACCAGATTTGGCAATTGTCCAAAATCGTACAGACGACTATTTATCCGCTCATCCAAGTCCAGAGGATGTGTTGCTGGTAATTGAAATTGCTGGTTCTTCCTTAAAATACGATCAAGAAGTTAAATTACCCCTCTACGCTGAAGCAAGTATTTCTGATTATTGGATATTTAATTTAGGCGAAAATTGTCTAGAATCCTACAGCCAACCCTACAAAGTGCAAGGTAAATCTGGATATCGCCGTAAGCTAATTTTTCTATCCAACGAGACAGTTACTCTGCCATGTTTTCCTGATTTATTGCTCAATTTATCTAAGGTTTTTCCCAAGATGGATCAAGCTTGAGAGTATTGAGAACAGTTGCGTAGGCGATCACCCTTTCTCACGAAGCAACTAACATACAGGAATTAACCACAATAGTCGTCATGCTAGACTACAACACTCCTGAGTATCTCCCCTCCTCAGAAGAACTACCATGTTCCGACGATACCCCTGTGGACAATGAACTGCAAAACTTGATTCCCAACTTATTGAAAGCAATATTAGCCTTAATTTGGCAAGACCGATGGGACTGGTTTTTTGGTGTTGATATGGGCATCTATGACCGCACAGGTCAAATTCGTCGTACTCCTATAATTCCAGATGGTTTCTTAAGCTTAGGAGTACAACGGCGTAAAAATGACCCAAAAGGACGATTAAGCTACGTTTTGGCGGAAGAAAACAATATTCCTCCCATATTGGTTTTAGAAGTAGTCTCCCAAACCTACGGGGGAGAATACGACAAAAAAATGACAGCTTATGCTCAATTAAGCGTGTTGTATTACGTAATTTATAATCCCGATTATTATCAGCGTGACAAGCATGAACCCTTCGAGGTTTATCGCTTAGAGAATGGGAAATATCTGCATTATTCTACTAGTGAGCCAGTGTGGATACCTGAAATTAATTTAGGAATAGGACGCAGACAAGGTATCCATGAAGGATGGCAGCGAGAGTGGCTGTATTGGTATGACGAACAAGGTACTAGATTCTTAACTCCAGAAGAAGTCGCAGAACAAGAACATCTCCGTGCAGAACAAGAACGAAGGCAACGGGAATTTGCTCAACAACAAGTACAAAAATTAGAGGATCTATTAGTTCGTTATCGGCAACAGTTTGGGGAATTGCCTGAGTAAACTGTTTGTAGGTTGTGCAATTAAAGATTTTGCAAAGGCAATTCAATACATAATACTTGCAATCGCCTGGAAGCGATACTACTAGCGACTTAGCGTTGCCCTTGGCGTTAGGTACTGCTGTAAGCAGATTGCACTTTCGCAATCCGCAATTTACAAATGTCACTCTACGAATTTTATCCGCCTCGGCTTGCTATTTATTTGAACTGATAATAGTAATGCTGATGATGTTCTAGACTGAGATGATCGTCCGGTTACATAAAGGGAACAAGCGATGCGACTGTCGAAGATGCTTTTCGTCACACTGCGGGAAGACCCAGCTGATGCTGAAATTCCCAGTCATAAACTATTACTCCGTGCAGGTTATATCCGTCGCATTGGCAGTGGAATCTATGCATATTTGCCCCTGATGTGGCGAGTACTGCAAAAGGTTTCCCAGATAGTGCGTGAAGAAATGAACGCTACGGGCGCTGAAGAATGTCTGTTGCCGCAAATCCAACCAGCTGAATTATGGCGCGAATCCGGTCGGTGGGATACTTACACCCAAGCTGAAGGCATTATGTTCTCCCTCAAGGATCGTCAAGAGCGAGAATTGGGACTAGGACCAACTCACGAAGAGGTGATTACAACTGTTGCGCGTGACATGATTCGCTCTTATCGGCAGCTACCGTTACATCTATACCAAATTCAAACTAAATTTCGGGATGAAATTCGACCCCGCTTTGGTTTGATGCGAGGACGCGAATTTATCATGAAGGATGGCTACTCGTTCCACGCGGATGAAGATAACCTCAAGAAAACTTACCAAGATATGAATCAGGCTTACAGCAATATGCTGCGGAGATCTGGTTTAGCTTTCCGGGCTGTAGATGCTGATTCAGGTGCGATTGGCGGCTCTGGTTCGCAAGAATTTATGGTACTGGCTGAAGCGGGAGAAGATGAGGTGCTTTACACCCAGGATGGTCACTACGCCGCGAATGTGGAAAAGGCGGTATCTTTACCATTAGCAGCGGAATCATCACCGTTTACGAGCTACGAAAAACGGGAAACACCAGAAACACAGACGATCGAGAAGCTTTGCCAATTTCTTAAGGGTTCCCCTACTCAGGTAGTGAAAAACGTCCTATACCAAGCCGTATATGACAATGGCATGACAGTGCTAGTGCTAGTGAGTATCCGGGGCGACCAAGAAGTGAATGAGGTCAAGTTGCAGAATGAATTAACTAGGCTAGCTTTGCAGTACAGTGCTAAAACTGTCTTGTCCTTGAGTGTACCGGATGCAGAAGCACAACAGAAATGTATTGCATTACCTTTACCTTTGGGCTACATTGCACCTGATATCGAAGACAACTATATTCGCTCCGATAAGCAGTTGCATCCTAAGTTTTTACGGTTGGTTGATAAAACAGCTGTTGATTTAAAAAACTTTGTTACGGGGGCGGGCGTGTCAGGCTACCACCTAGTAGGTGCAAACTGGGGCGAGCAATTTCAGCTAGCAGAAGTAGTAGATGTGCGGAAGGCTCGACCAGGTGATCGCGCTATCCATGACCCCAACCAAATTTTACAAAGCGCTAGAGGCATTGAAGTAGGGCATATCTTCCAGCTAGGGAATAAATACTCGCGCGTCATGGGAGCGACCTACACCAACGAGCAGGGGGAGGAAATTCCCCTGGTGATGGGCTGTTATGGTGTGGGGGTATCTCGTTTAGCTCAAGCAGCTATTGAGCAGTCTTACGACAAAGATGGAATTATTTGGCCTGTAGCGATCGCACCCTACCACGTAATCATTTCTATCCCCAACATCAAAGACCCTCAACAAGTTCAAGCAGCTGAACAACTATATGCACAGCTGAATGCTACTGGAATTGAAACGTTGTTGGATGACCGGGATGAACGCGCTGGAGTAAAGTTCAAAGATGCTGATTTAATTGGCATACCTTACCGGATTGTTACAGGGCGATCGCTCTCAAACGGAAAAGTAGAAGTAGTTGAACGGAAAAGCCGCAAATCTCAAGAAGTTAGTGTTGATCAAGTCGTTTCCACTTTAAAGCAGTGGATTGATGCAGCAATGCTAGTGGCTTCATACTAGGGAAAAATGTTACTCTAGGCAACTCGTAAATGGAATTTCTCACCATCCTCCTATCTGGATTACTAGCTTTAGTTTCCCCAGTTGGATTGATTGTTGATCGCGTCGCTGAGAATGCTATCCGTTCCCAGTTCAAAAAGGTGGATCAGCTGCAAGTACGAGTTGATAATGCCCCCAGCTATCAGCTGCTACAGGGTAAGGTAGAGCGAGTGCAAATAGCTGCTAGGGGATTGCAGTTGCAAAAAGATATTCGCATTGCGGCGCTGGATGTGGAAACCGATTCAATTAACTTAGAGCCGCGTAGCCTTGGACAGAAACTGAAGTTAAACCAACCAATTCAGGCTGGAGTACGTTTGGTTTTAAGTCAAACCGATATCAATCAAGCTCTAAAGTCACCAGCGTTAACAGCTAAATTACGTAACCTAAGCATCCCGGAATTAGCAATTCTTCTGGTGATTCGGAGCAACGCTACAATTTTGTAAATCCGCGAGGAATTTTTAGCAAACAATCGGCTGCGTTTCCAAGTGGAACTCACACAAGGTGATGTCCAGCCGCTAGCAATTACAGTAGAGTCTGGGTTGGGTGTACTAGCTGGACGACAGATACAGCTAATTGCGCCAATTGTTTCCGTAAATGGCGAAGATGTGCCAAACCAAGTTGTAAATGCGATCGCTACCAATTTCAGTCAGCAGTTAGATCTCAGCAATATTGAACACTAAGGTTTGCAAGCCCGAATTTTACAAATAAAAGTAGCCCCACAAAAATTAGAAATTGCCGCGTTTTTACGAGTGGAGCCATCTTCCCAGTTTTTGAAAAATCGCGCTATGTCAATGTAGTTGTATACTAAGTCTCTTTACACCGATACTATTCCAGCCATAAGGATTTTCAAGATGACAGAGCAACAACGAAACCGGATTCCTGCTGGGGCGATCGCTGGTATTTCGGCAGCAGTCGTAGCAGCAGCAGGAGTTGGTGCTTGGTGGGCAATGAATTCCCGCAACCCCACAACTATACCCCCGATTCCTGACGTAGTTCAACAACCAACATTACCACCATCACCCTCACCATCTCCACCAATAATTCAGCAAACAGCACAAGTTTATTGGCTTAAAGACGCTGGCAATCACCTTGAGGTAGTTCCGCAACCGCTCAAAGTTGCTACGAACCAGCCCAACGCCGTTTTAGAAGCTGCCTTCAACAACTTATTATTAGGGGCGACAGATACAACTCTAAGCAGTACTATCCCAGAAGGAACAAAACTTCGGAGCGTTCTCATTCAAAATGATGGCATTCACGTTGATTTATCTGAAGAATTTACTACTGGCGGTGGCAGTGCTTCCATGACAGGGCGCGTAGCACAAGTCCTGTACACTGCTACAACTTTACAACCAGATGCCAAAGTTTGGATTGAGGTAGAAGGCAAACCATTAGAGGTTTTAGGCGGCGAAGGTTTAGAACTGGAGCAGCCAATGACAAGGCAGAGCTTTGAGGAAAACTTCACACTCTAGCATATGCAAATAGGCTACGGACTAGAAATAGTTCTCTCTTGCTCCCCTGCTCCCCTGCTCCCCTGCTCTCCTGCTCCCCTGCCCTCTCACTGCTTCCCATTCAAAACCCGAAAATGAAGGGCTTGCTCTTCAATCCGGGTTGCCAAGCGATCATAAACCAGGTTACACAACTCAAAAATCATGTCATCTTCAATCCGATAGTAAGCAGAAGTTCCGACACTGCGACGCGTGAGGATTCCTGCCTGCCACATGATTTTTAGATGTTTTGAAACATTCGCTTGACTTGTTTGCGTTGCCTCCACCAACTCTTGCACACATTTCTCGCCATCACGCAGCAGATTCAAGAGCCGCAAACGCATAGGTTCACTCAAAAGGCTGAAGTACTCAGCTACTTGTTGCAGAACTTCTGGGGGTAGCAACGCTTGTTTCATCAGAATTAACCTGAAAGAACTGGTAAATTTTAGCAATAAACGTTTGATAAAAGTAGAAAATCATCAACCAGGGTTAATTCGCATCAGTGGCTGACCATATTCAACGGGTTCACCATTCTGTACCAGAATTTCAATTATTTGACCGGATACTTCGGCTTCGATCTCGTTCATCAGCTTCATTGCTTCAATAATACAGACTGTTTGACCAACGTAGATGCGATCGCTTACTTCCACAAAGGGTGGTTCACTAGGAGCCGGAGATCTATAAAATGTTCCTACCATTGGGGAAGTCACATCAACAAATCTTTGGTCAACAGGCGTTGGTGAAGATGTCCCTGATACAGGCGCATCTCCGATATCAGTTAAATTAGTAACCGTTTCCAGTCCACTACCTAGTCCAATCTGGGTATTAGCAGGTGTCGCGGTCAATTTAGCACCCACTAAGCCTTCTGGCAGCAATTGACTACTGGTACTAGGAGCCTTACGCACTGTCAGTTCAAAATCGTCACTTTTTAGGATCAGTTCCGCAATATCAGTTTGAGCAATCGTTACTAGAAGTTGGCGGAGTTCATTAAAGTCCAGTGGCACAAGCTGTCTGACCTCATTCAATCGGCTATTGGATTTTAGATAAGGGCGGGCAAGTCTAAAATCAAAATTTTAAATTTATTAAGTGCGGAGCGAAATAATCCCAGCCTTGTCCTGGGGAAGACAAGCCCATTTTAGGTAATAAAATTCTTATTCTCGACCCATGTATGTATCGTTACGAGTATCGATGCGGATGCGCTCTCCATTTGAGATAAACAAGGGAACCATGATAGTTGCTCCAGTTTCAAGGAGCGCGGGTTTAGTTCCGCCTGTAGCAGTGTCACCGCGTACACCAGGATCGGTTTGAACTATTTCCAACACAACGGAGTTTGGCAGTTCCACTTCCAGCACTTGGTCAACCCAGCGCACAACATTCACCTCCATGCCCTCTTTGATGTATTTGACGCGATCGCCAATTTGTTTAGCATTCAATCGGCTTTCCTCATACGTTTCCATATCCATAAAGACATAATCATCGCCTTCTTTATAGGTATGCTGCATCGTACTTTTTTCCAGATTGGCTTGAGGTAACGTTTCCCCAGCGCGAAATGTTTTTTCCACAACACTTCCATTGTGAACGTTTTTCAGCTTCGTCCGTACAAAGGCAGAGCCTTTCCCTGGCTTAACATGGAGGAATTCCACCACCCGCCACACAGACCCATCTAATACAATCGTGACACCGGGTCGAAAGTCATTACTGGAGATCATGAAGCAATTAATTTAGTTGCACTAAGACAATCGGGATTCATTGTACCGCCTGAATGGTGCCAAAATGCACCAATAAGTGAGCTAGAACGCATAGCACTATATACTCTTGCGAAAATAACAATTAATTCTGGCGCATAGTACCCCTTTCTTGACGGTCAACCGCTATGGCAAGATGGTGTATGACTCTTACCCACAATCATCAGCACCGTTAAGGTCAACCCTTGAGCAATGGGTCAGAGTGCCTAAACGCCAGTAGCACAAGCACTTTAAACATTGATGCCGCATTTAAATCTATACCATGACAAACTTGTTGAACCACTGGTTGAAGACTAGCTTCGTCGCACTGTTGCTAGTTACGGTATTTTTAGGAATAAGTATTGCCTGGTGGACTCCCTCTAGTAGTGCGGCGTTGCCAGCTGGAAATGCGATTACCGATGGTAAAGCTTTGTTGCGCTATGCGCTTCCGATTGATAATCAACCTGTACGAGAACTCCAAGGAAGCTTGGAAGACATTTCAAACCAGTTACGCGCAAATCGGCGCTGGGGTGCTATTTCTAGCGATCTAAGTAAAGCTTCCCGAATTGTGAGCGAGCGCGCTGATAAAATTCTAAAAAGTGTCCCAGAAGAGCAACTTCCCCAAGCTCAAACCCTGATTTCTGACTTAAAAGCCGATATTACCAATTTAAAACAAGCCACTGATGCCAAAGATAAAGAACAAATTTGGCAAGGGCGAGCGAAGGCTCTTAACTCAGTAAGTCAGCTAGAAGAGTTGATGGTGCAAGAGTTTCCTTATCAAGTGCCAGCCGAGTACAGTAACTTGCCTCAACTTAAAGGTCGGGCAACTGTAGAAATAAAAACCAACAAAGGTCTGATTACTGTTGTCCTGGACGGGTACAGCGCCCCAGTTACCGCTGGGAACTTTGTAGATTTGGTGCAGCGGGGTTTCTATGACGGATTAGAATTTATCCGCGCCGAAGATTCCTATGTACTGCAAAGCGGAGATCCACCTGGTTCAGAGCAAGGCTTTATTGACCCAGCTACGGGCAAATACCGCGCCATTCCTTTAGAAGTCCTTGTTAAAGGCGATCCCAGCCCTACATACGGCATTACCTTGGAGCAAGCTGGACGTTACCGTGACCAACCAGTTTTGCCATTCTCTGCTTATGGAGCTGTAGCGATGGCTCGACCAGAATTTGATACCAATGGTGGCTCTTCTCAGTTTTTCTTCTTCCTTTTTGAACCGGAACTGACTCCAGCAGGTCGCAACTTGTTGGATGGTCGCTACTCGGTCTTTGGTTATTTGACCGAGGGTAAAGAAGTTTTAGAACAGCTGAAAGAAGGTGACAAAATTGAATCAGCTAGGGTGATTGTTGGGGCAGAACATTTAGTTCAACCCCAAGTAGCTACAACTCAAAATCTTTCTATCTCTGCCTTTCCCCCTTTCCTGCTTTCTTCTCTTAACTGATGGCACTGCGTTTAGCAACTAAAATTGAAGCAATTCTTTACTTAAAGGGTCAGCCACTCTCGCTCGCTGAAATTGCGGAGTATGCGGAATGCGATCGCAATACAGCTGAATCAGGACTAATTGATCTGATCGATGACTACGCCCACCGAGATAGTGCCTTGGTAGTTGTCGAAACTCCAATTGGCTATAGCCTCCAGCTAAGGGCTGACTTTCAAGAATTAGTCCGGACTTTAATTCCGGTCGAATTGGGTTTAGGTGCTTTGCGGACTTTGGCAGCGATCGCGCTTCAAAGTCCAATTAGCCAAACCGAGGTAGTTAACTTACGTGGCTCTGGTGCTTATCAGCACATTCAAGAACTTGTTGAACTAGGTTTTGTCAGAAAACATCGCCAAGACGATTGTCGCTCCTCATTGCTAAACGTAACTACCAAATTTCATCAGTACTTCCAACTAGAGCAACTTCCCCAACAATTTAATCAGGGGTTAGAAGCTAAAGACTCTTAAGCCAGGAGTAGACTTGCCTGAATCAAATTATGCCCTCACAGAAGTCTGGGAATTATATAAACTAAGCCTACCGCCGCAGGCTCCTAAACTTATGTAGTTCATGTAGACGCACTTTGTTTACCTAGTCCGCGGATTTGATTCGCCAGGTATTTGTGCTGCATAGTAAAGTACTTAAAATCTCCAAGCGCTAAATTCTCAGCTATCCAAACCTTTTATAACTGACATCAGAAGTGTCACCTATTACAATGGGTTAAATTAGAAATCACCAAATTAGCTAAACAGAGTTGCCAATGGTTTTTCATCCTGATTTTCCTAGTGATCACACTGAAGAAGCTCAAGCCAATCCACTTTTGACCTATCTCCAACGTCAAGCGCCGGAAATCTTAGCTAATGTTGCTAAATCCGCCAGCCCTGAAATTAAACAAATTATTTCTCATAACGTTCAAGGGCTAGTCGGAATGCTCCCCTCGGAAAATTTTAATGTAAAAGTTACAACAGACAGAGACAACTTGGCAGGGCTTCTAGCCTCCGCGATGATGACAGGGTACTTTCTGCGTCAGATGGAACAACGAATGCAACTAGAGGACTTGGCTGATGCTGTAGCGGTTCCTCGTGACTCAACTAGTGAAGAATAATCTAGTACATAATTGTAGGCTTGCTCAGCTAGGTTATTGAAAATTTATTTATATAGAGTTACTTTAAGCAGCGTAGTTAAGTTGAAAGCTATGAAACTGTCATAGTTATTTGAAATACCAGAATTTTGAAATACCAGAATTTTGATAACAACGTCTATGCTTAAAACGTCCTAACCGATCTCGTCAATGGGCAAAGCTTGCGGTTTCACCTCAAAAATTTTGATATCACCCTTACGATTTACTTGCATTTTTAGCACTGCACCGATTGCCGCAGTTTCCACACGTTCTTGGACATCAGAAGCTTTCTTAATTAAGGTGTCGTCAATTTTTTGAATGATATCTCCTTCGCGCAAGCCAGCTTGATCTGAGGGAGATTTTTCGATAACTTGAACAATTAAAACACCTGTGTCTTGCTCAATGTTAAGGTTTGTTTCCTGATTTATTTCCGCTCTTGTAACAGAACTCAAGTCTACCATTTGAATACCTAAGAACGGATGTTGAGCACGCCCTTTATTAAAAAGTTGCTTCGCTATCCGGGCGGCAGTGTCAATCGGGATAGCAAAACCAAGTCCTTGAGCATCTGCCCTAATTGCAGTATTAACGCCAATAACCTCTCCTTGAGCGTTTAAAAGCGGACCGCCAGAGTTACCAGGGTTAATTGCAGCATCAGTCTGGATGAAATTAACTCGCTTGTTCGGCACACCGACTTGAGCGCTAGAGCGATCTGTGGCACTGATGATACCTACTGTCACTGTGTTGTCTAAACCTAGAGGATTACCAATAGCGATCGCCCACTCTCCTGGCAGTAAGTTTTTGGAGTTGCCCAGTTTTACAGTTGGTAAGTTGGTAGCTTTAATTTTCACTACGGCAACATCAGTTACCGGATCAACTCCGACTACTTTTCCCTCAAGACTTCGACCATCTTTGAGCGTAACTTGAACCGTATCTGTATCTGCTACAACATGAGCATTAGTAATCAAGCGACCATCTTGGCTCAAAATAAACCCAGAACCAGTGCCACGTTCAACGCGTTCTTCTGGGATAGGTTGTTCTGAACCGAAGAATCGGCGAAACAAAGGATTATTAAAAGCTTCGGGAATCTGAATCGCAACCTTACGCGTCGCATTAATTCGGACTACTGCTGGTCCCACTCGTTCTACCGCTGCTGCAATAAAATTACGCTCATTGCCAGCTATCGTCCCTTCACCCGTTCCACTAGGAATCCGCACTGGAGGCACTGGAGGCACTCCTATTGGCACCGTTCTTAGCTGCTGGAACGGGTGATTCTCCACTGGAAGATAACGACTACCAAGCAATCCTACACCGCCGCCGATCGCGAGTAAGGTAAGAGAAAGAGCCAGCTGCTTCAACGATAAACTCATAAATTTCGCCTAATGACAGCAATGCAGATGCTACCTTCTAAGTTTAGTCAAGCGATCGCTGAATCGGTTAAATTCGAGATTAGTTTTAGAGGATTCGGGCTGTGAGTTAATCCTGCCAATCCGATCTGCCGCAGGCGATCGCGCTGCACAGCTAAGATTCTTAGATTTGTTTAGTAGCAAAATCACACTCTATTTACCCTTGGTTTGTATAGCATGACTCCACGCTACTGGCTACTGCTACCCTCAGCGCTACTAGGTTTACTTATGCCAATATTGCCGGCTAAGCCCTTACCCTTAACTGTTAATAACTCATCTAATAGTCCTAGACAGTGCCAATCAGCCTTATCTCGCCTGCTACGCCATAAAGTTGCTCCCGGCGAAACCCT
>JAUJND010000031.1 GCA_030446505.1 Chroococcidiopsidaceae cyanobacterium YX2bin18
TTATGGTGTTAAGACGTGTGCTCTTCAGATATATACTTTTTTCAAACCGAGGCGATTTTTTGTACTTATACGTATCTGCAATCGTATGAGATAGAGTGTAGGTATTTAAAGGTGGTGCGCATTTTGCTGTGTGATGTTGAATAGCATACACACCTTGAATTATTCCTGCCTTTGGAGTGCGTTCCAATTCCTTAACTACTGTGGCAGGAAACCATTTCAGCTGACCTTTACCCTTTTTAGCAGCATCTTTCAACTGGTCAAACAAAATATTATGACCATCACGGGGGAGAAAGCAAGAATCACTTACCCAGCAGTCACCAGGGTTCAATTCTTTGTACTGGCGTTCAATTCGCTTTCGCAATTCTAGGTAGCCACGAGAGTAGAGTAATTTTGCTCGTTGAGTTGGTCGTTCATCTAGTGCTGAGGTTCCTTGAGTGGAAATTTGTCCTCCTACCCAGTCGGTAATTTCAGTCAGGCAGACAGTTCTTCCTGCTAATAAGCCTTCATAAGCTGTGGCAACACCAGATAGTCCACCACCTACTACTAAAATTTCACACTCTACAGTTTGGTCTGGAATTCTAGGTGGTGCGGCAAAAGTATTTGGTGTAAGGGATAAGAGGCTTGATAATAAGGTGAGGTTAACAAGACTTATTTGGCGACAAGTTGCTATGCGTCTACACTTCATAGTCGAGGTCTGTTTGGCTCCTACGTCTAGCTAGCCTTCAGACGTTAACACCACAAAATTGTTCATAGCAAGTTTTTAGTTGATAGGCAAAAAGTTATCAGTTCAAGCAGTTGCAGTTGGTGATGCAATCAATGTAATTACAGTAACTTCTGGTCGGCAAAATAAGCGTCCTGGCAGATAAGTTCCTAAGCCACGATTGACATACAGCTGGTTGTTTCCTACCTGGTGAAACCCCTGCGCCCATTCCCAACGTCGGACTACTTTGGCAAAGTCTTTTTGCATGAACGGCACTCTGCGTCGCGCTGATTTAGGAATGCTACGGCGAATCTTTTTGTATAAGGTAACAACAGGACCAATTCCTGGAATCGTAAACTGACCACCATGAGTATGACCTGATAATTGCAAATCCACGCGCCAGTGTTTCAATAGCTGGGCAGTATCTGGATTGTGGGATAACACGATGCGGGGTTTTTCGGTATCCAGCTTGCTCATCGCTGATAGGTTGAACTCGCGTGACCAATAATCAGCTAGCCCTACCAAGGGTAAGGCTTGTCCTAGCGGATAGGCAATTTCGTTCCAAAGAACGTGAATTCCAATGCTAGTTAGAGCAGTTGTAATTTCTGCTTTTGAGCCGGGGTAACAGATATCATGGTTGCCTAGTACGGCATAGATGCCGGCGTGACTTTGCAGATGTTTGAGCCGTAATACTAGGTTATGGATTGGTGCTGGATCGTCGGTGACATAATCACCAGTTAATAGAACTAAATCTGGTTCAGCTTCGTTACTAGCGGCGATCGCTTGTGCTAACATCCGTTCCGAAAGTCGCAAGCCATCATAATGAAGATCCGAAAGTTGCACCAGTGTTGTACCTTGCAACGATACTGGCAGATCCGCGATCGCAACCGTTAATTTTTCAACACTCAACGCTCCAGACAATATCGGATGCATACTGACTCCACTCCTCAAGGCGCAGCGCTTTTAGCTTAGCCCAGCATCCGTAAAAAGTTAAACAAATTTTTTAATAGGCTTTGAAGTTGATGGTTTTTTTCGTAGTTCTGCTTAGTCAGTTCAAATGCCACTTTACTATTAACTTCTGTTAAAGTAGGGTAGATATGAATGCCGCCAAGAGCAGAAATTTTGAGTTTATGGGACATCGCCAAGATGATTTCGTGAATCAATTCTCCAGCAGATGCTCCAACTAAATGAGCGCCGAGAATCTGACCATTTCGCCTGGTGATGATTTTGGCAAATCCCGCTGTTGCGGCTTCTGCTTGGGCGCGATCCACCTCATCAAAGCCCTGTTTTACTACATAAATATCATCCCGATAACGTTCTCTGGCTTCTTGTTCTGTCAAACCGACACGCGCAAGTTCTGGATCAGTAAATGTTGCCCAGGGAATTACTCGATAGTCAGCTTTAAGTACAGGTAAAAACAGAGCATTTTTCAGAACTACATTTGCTTGGTAGCCTGCGACATGGGTGAACTGGTAGCCGCCAATTACATCACCACAAGCATAGATGCGGGGATTCGTTGTCTGGAGTTTGCTATTGACTTCAATTCCCACTTTGCTTAATTTCACCCCAGCTGCATCTAGATTTAATGATTCAACATTGGGTTGTCTTCCAGCTGCGACTAAAATTTCATCAACAGTAATTTTGTCCTCTGTTGTCCAGACGTGCTTTTTACCATCAGCAACTTC
The DNA here is from genome assembly GCA_030446505.1 of Chroococcidiopsidaceae cyanobacterium YX2bin18. Classification (GTDB taxonomy): domain Bacteria; phylum Cyanobacteriota; class Cyanobacteriia; order Cyanobacteriales; family Chroococcidiopsidaceae; genus JAHHHE01. The sequence goes on from JAUJND010000031.1 coordinate 2,386, forward strand.
AACTCGTTCAGCTTTAGTTTGAAGTAGCAAGCGGATGCCTTCGGATTCAAATTGCTTGTGGATTACTGCAACTGCTTCTGGATCTTCTTTATGTAGGAGGCGATCGCGGCTAACAATTATCGTAACTTGTGAACCCAGCCGGGAAAAGGCTTGCCCCAACTCACAACCAATTGGTCCACCACCAATTACCGCCAGAGATTTTGGCAGTTGAGTTATTGAAAAAACTTCTTCATTCGTTAGATAGCCTGCTTCTTTAAGTCCAGGAATCGGCGGAATTGCAGGACGGGAACCTGTGCAAACTACAAAAGCTCTAGCTTTGAGATTTCTACCGTTAACTTTAAAGGTTTGCCGATTTATAAATTTACCGCTGCCAAAAATAACCTCGACACCTAAAGCTTCAAATCTTTCTGGTGAGTCGTGCGGTTGAATTGTGGAAATAACACCTTGAACGTGACCAATTGCTTTGGCAAAGTCAATTTCAGGATCTTTGCAATAAACACCGAAGCGTCCAGCGTGTTTTACGTCGTAAGCGATGCGGGAGGCGTGGATCAGGGATTTACTGGGAACGCAGCCGTACCAGAGACAATCACCACCCAGGCGATCGCGTTCTATTAAAGCTACTTTTGCTTTTAGTGATGCCGCGATACCAGCAACCAGCAAACCAGCAGAACCGCCGCCAATGACAACTAAATCGTATTCAACAGCCATGATTTTATTGAGGTTGTGTAAGTGTGCGTAGGACTAAATCCTTGCCAGAGGCATCGCCTTCTTTATTCCTATCTCAGATGAGGTGTGATTGCATAAGCTATCTGATGGCTATTGTGTCTTAGTAAACTGAGATTAGGCTGAGAGGGGTGTGGTCAAAAGTAGTTGGTCAGACATACATCCACGCCAAGCGGACAGTTGATGTTAAGCGTTGAGTAGTGGCTCCCGCCAACTGGTTTTGACCACACCCGGCTGAGAGTAAGCTGGGTAATGGCATAGTCTACAAAAATTCACTCTCAAAAAACTTTGCCTCAGAAGGAAGCGTTAGGCTATATTCAGCAGATTTATCCATATTTCATCATGCCGTCTTTAAGGAGGATTTAGTCAATGCAACTAGCGCCATCTGAAGAAAAGATGTGGGAAAAATCAGACTCAAAAAATCGCATCAGTCAAATGACCGACGCTCAAATTAATGCTAAGTACGAGAGCGGAGAGCAAAGAATACTCACTGAAATGAATCGTGAAAAGCTGCCGAGCTTTGTGGAAGCATTAAATAAGCCTGGGTACATGGATGTGCGCCCTTTTTATCAGAGAAGGTTGCGTTGGGATGCAAAGATGCAGTCACGACTTATCGAGTCTTTTCTGATCAACATTCCTGTACCTTCAGTTATTCTTTATGAAAAAAATTATAATTCCTATGAAGTGATGGATGGACAACAGAGAATCACAGCTATTCGTGATTTTTATGAAAACAAATTAAAACTAACTGGGCTAGAACTTTGGCCGGAGCTTAATGGACGTACCTATGATACACTTCCTGCAAAAATTAAGTCAGGTATTGACCGCCGTTCAATATCCTCCATAGTGCTAATTACAGAATCAACATCCGACCCTGAAGAAGCGTTTTTCTTAAAGCAGATTGCTTTTGAACGTCTTAATACTGGTGGGGTAGAGCTAATTCCTCAAGAGGTACGGAACTGTGTGTATTACGGTAAGTTTAGCGAGATATTACCTGAATTAGCTGGTAATAGTATATTTGCAGAGGCTTGGGGAATTCCAATAGGTAATCATGAAGAACTCATGAAAAATAACCTGTATAAAAAGATGGAAGATGCTGAACTAGTTCTTCGCTTCTTTGCACTACGTCATGTAGATGATTTCCGGAAAGGAATGGAAGGATTTCTTAATCTATACATGATGAATAGTTTAAAGTTCTCCGATGAAGATATCGAGATTCTTAAAGATATTTTCATCAAGACTATAAACTTAGCTCACCAAATTTACGAAGAGAATTTATTCAAACCTTTTGATCCAGAGGTTGACACTTGGAAGGAGAGCGCTTATAAGGCATATTACGATGCCGTCATGGTTGGATTTAGTAGACATTTGGCAGATGCAGATGTATTAGTTGAGCGGAAGTCAAGAGTGATTGAAGAGACAAAGAGGCTTTTTGAAACAGACAAATCAAAGCTTTTTACAGGTGCTGGAAGAACTAAGGCTGATATCCAGGAGCGAATAATATTGTTTGACAATATGCTGTCCCAAGTCATCGCAGAATAAAGAGCGATGTTTCAGGAGCTTTTAGCGACAGTAAGGGAGAACATTTCTACTGTCCGTTCTATCATCAAGACTAGCGATAGGCTTAGAGATATTGGATTTGGAGGAGATGCTATTACAAAACACTCATTCAGCACACTACTTCAAGATATTCCCAGTTTAAAGGAGTGGCGAGTTTACGATCACTGCTCGGCGATAACGCGGTTGTATGCAATTTATGAAAACTTTGTTGAAAATTTAATTAGCCGCTGGTTAGGGCTTCTGCCAGGATTGTTTCCTCGTTATTCAGACCTAGAAGAGAGAATCCGAAATACTCACCAGATGGGAGTGGGACGTTTGCTGCTTGACCTGAAGAAAAACAGGTATGAACACCTTTCCCCTAAGGAAGTTGTTCACGGGTTATTTCGTGGGGTTACTGGTGAAGAAGAATATGAGCTATTGTCAGATGCATTTCTCTTCCATGAGCAGAACTTTCGCAGAGAAACCCTAGAGAAATTATTAGCTGATGCTGGTATTCCGAATGCATGGGCTTGGGTAGATAAACATAGAGCCGTAAATAATTTTGTAGAAGAGATTCGAGGAAATCAAAACACTACGGAAGGAGAACTAAATGAACTGATTAGCTATCGGAATGACGCAGCTCACGGAGCGCTGATAGATGACTTTTTAGGTTCCAACGCACTACTGGAATTGTGTGATTTTGTGGATACTTTATGTCAAGCACTTGCTGAGTTGGTGACTTATCAGGCTATTGAGTGCAAGAAATCAATAGGTCAAGCAAGAGAAATAGGTAAAATTACAGAGTGGTTTAAAAAACATGAGGCTGGGGTAGCAAAGGTTGAGGAAACTACCTTATCAGTCGGAGGTAGCCTTTTCCTAGTTAGCAAGGGGAGTTCTTGCTGTCAGTTAGCTACTATTAAGAGCATTCGGATTGATGACATTCCAGTTGAAGAGGTGCAAACAACTACTGGAATGGAGGTGGGGCTAAAGTTTGATGTAGATGCAAGAAAAGATTTGCTTCTATATACAGTTGAATAAAAGGTGAGGAAAACGCACTCGCAACTCCTTTTCAAAATCAAGCTATGGCAATAAAGGCGATCACTTGTTATTAGTAGCAGAGAATGAGCAATATGCTCCCTTAGAAATCAACGAGCACACAGAGTTCCATATTTGGGGTGTAGTAACCAACGTAATTCACTCGTTATGCTGAAGTTTAGTAGATTGCAATTACATTTTATTGCAGTTGCCAATCAGTATTTGAATTGCGCCTGTGGGTAACTCCCTGGGTTGTGCTGTCTAACAATGATGGTTCGGTTGTAGTGCTAAATGATACAGTTAAAACTTTAAATATTCAGAAAAACCAACCTTTTTTCCAGTGCCGCTAATTGATGCAATCGGCAAATCTAGCAGTAATATGAGTGCTCATGTTATGGAAAATTTGCGCCAATTCAGTCCTAACGTAGAGATTTATTCTGTAAACGAAGCTTTTTTGTGCCTTGCAGAACATCAACAAGTCATTGCTGAGTTAGTAGCAGCAGACACTAGTGCAACACTTGTCCAGTTGTGTGAGTAATTCGAGCAACGGCTAACAAGGGGACAGGCAGTACAACATTTCAAGCTAACGCTAGGGGCAACATAACTTCTGGCACAGAAATTAGGGATGCATTAGAGGTTTTAGTATGCTGCATCATCACAGACTATTACTCCTCAATCCGAACAGGTAACTGCTTTAAATCTGGTAGCTCCACTAACTCTAGTTCTACTAATTCTTTTTCTGCTTCTTTGACTGCTATAGGTACAGGTATGCGTAGAGGTTGGAGTTGTTCTATCCAACAACTTGCTATGGGCAGAGTTTGCTGTAAATCATCCAAAGGTCGAGGAATCACCATCACCGCGTTTAACTCCCCAATCCGTTCCGCCTCATGCATTCCTGCTTCTAGAGCTACAGCGACATTTGTCACTGAACCTCGGATAATTGCTGTACATAAACCTGCGCCAATGCTTTCATGTGCTGATAGTTGCACATCTGCCGCCTTAAGCATGGCATCGGCAGCACCTACCATGGCAGGAAATCCACGAGTTTCCAGTAGACCGATCGCTTGATTGCTTAAGCGGCTATCTCTTTCTCTTTGAGTAAGTTGAGCCAAGCGACTACCAATCGGAAGGACTACTTCCAGGTTGGCTAAAGGTCGAGCAATAACTGAACTTGAAATTAATTGACCTAAATCTGTAGCGGTTCGGGCGCCCACATCTACCGCTAAACGGACATCGGCAATTCCACCCCGCACAATCGCTGTACAATGACCACTACCAATTTTTTCATATCCAACTAAGGTTACTCCAGATGCCTTCAGCATCGCATCTGCAGTGCCAACGATCGCCGGAAAACTGCGAGTCGATACTAACCCCAGTGCCTTATCTCTAAAGTCCTTTAAGTTGTGCTTGTATCCCTCCATCTTAGACCTCGACTCTTTATATGCTGCGTTATCACTCTAACTACTATTAGAGTTAGATTGATCGTCCTGGAGCGGGCGGTTTAAGGATTGTCTATGCGGCAACAATGTCGATAACAATCGATTCAGACCAGCCTGTCCATAGACTTGAGCACCAGTGGCTTCCAAAGATTCAGGCGGTTGCTGATTTAAGGAGGACTCATCTGGAGTGGTTACGGCGGCTAGGGTTCCCGATACCTGATGGTTTGAGGAAGATTCAAAAACCAGAGTAGTTGTAGCCTCTGGTTTTTGATCAGATTGACGACTAGCATCTCCAATTAGAGAACCAGGCGGCACCACTTCTCCCGGCCTAAGGTCACTATTCAAAATTGTCGTCATCGAACCAATACAGGCATTAGTTCCAATTTTACCCTTACCAACCATCAGAACTCCCGTTCCAATATTTGCTCCTGACTCCACTTCCAGAATTCCTTGGTGGGCATGGAGAATTGTTCCCATGCCAATACAGACTCCAGCAGCAATTATAATCTGACTTTCTGGATCTGCTTGAAAGAGAACACCTGGGGCGATCGCAGCACTGGGATCAATAGTTACATTGCCACTAACATAAAAATGGGAGTTGCTAACGGGGTGCAATGACGGCAAATACATCGGAATTGAGTTCCTCTAAGGTCGGAGAATAGGCTTGAAAATGACCCCTGCTAATGTTGCTAGCGGCTAGAATCCTTATTTACCAGGTCTTTGGATAATCAACTCCAAAACTCTGCGCTTGGCTTTGGTGTCAATACCAATCAGGCGGATATACTCCTGAGGGTGTTCCTCCAAAGTAGCTTCTAAAGCTGCAAGTACCTCAGATTCTCGACTTGCCTTAATTACACCGCCACTCTGCCATGAAGTAGTTTTGAACCTACGCTCATCCGCATACTCAGTGCTAATTTGGCAACCTTGGGCGAGTACCCGACGGACTTCCTCTACAACCTCTGAACTTAAGCGCGTACTGGGGGACTGAGAACTGCTGAAACTGCTGGAATCGGCAGCAAAGCTAGAAGAATTACTGGAGCTTTTAGCAACCTTAGTATCAGGTCGTTGAATAATTGTCTCCAAAGCTCGCTTTTTGGTCTTAGTGTCAATGCCAAACAGGCGCACATATTCTCCCTCATGGTTAGCCAGACACTCTTCTAGCGCTGAGATCGCTTCAGATTCTCGCTTGGTATCAATGGGAGCACAACTAGCCCACGAATTAGTCTGGAACCGACGTTTATCTACATGCTCTGTCCCAATTTTGTACCCCTGGGATAGCAAGGAGCGCACCTGCTCTACAGCTTCAGTGCTCAACGTGCTTTGTGACTGACTGCTGAAGCTGTTTGCACTGGCAGGAGTAGAATTGGAGCGCTTGGTAGAACTGGCAGTAGCGTTAGCCTTCTTACCAGCCTGCTCGTTGGGTCGTTGAATAATTGTCTCCAAGGCTCGCTTTTTAGTCTTAGTGTCGATGCCAAACAGGCGCACATAGTCTCCCTCATGGTTAGCTAGACACTGTTCTAGCGCTGCGATCGCTTCAGATTCCCGCTTGGTATCAATGGGAGTACAACTAGCCCACGAATTAGTCTGGAACCGACGTTTATCTACATGCTCTGTCCCAATTTTGTACCCCTGGGATAGCAAGGAGCGCACCTGCTCTACAGCTTCAGTGCTCAACGTGCTTTGTGACTGACTGCTGAAGCTGTTTGCACTGGCAGGAGTAGAATTGGAGCGCTTGGTAGAACTGGCAGTAGCGTTAGCCTTCTTACCAGCCTGCTCGTTGGGTCGTTGAATGATTGTCTCTAGAATCCGCTTTTTTGGATTTAGGATCAATGCCAATTAGACGCACATATTCCCCATTGTGTTCATCTAGGCAAGCTTCCAACTCACTAAATACTTCCGGCTCCCGATTTGCCTGGAGCGGAACACTCTTCCAGGAACTGGTTTGGAACCGACGTGCATCTGCATATTCCATCCCAATTCGGTAACCTTGAGCCAACAAGGAACGCACCTGCTCCACTACTTCTGTACTCAGGCTTGTACTCTGGGAACCCTGACCATTTCTGTTGTCAGGCTCAGACCTGGATTGGTAAGATTTGGCTATTTGATCTCGACTTGGAGTAATACGGGTAATGTTTTCAGTATGATAACCTGAGCGCAAAGCATCATTGATTCCCACTACATGAGTCGCAAATTTGATATCAGAATCTTGCACGTTGGGCAGACGGTCTGCTTGCTGCTGGTTTGTGATTACAGATCCTGAAGGAATATACTTTCCTGGGGGAATTTCTACATCCTGGATTAGGGAATGCATCATGATAATACAACCCTGACCTACTCGAGCGTTGAACACAGTGGAGCGAAAGCCGATAAAGCAATCATCTCCAACATATGCTGGACCCTTAATTAGGACCAAGTGGGTAATTGACACATTGTTTCCGATCCAGACGGAGTAGGAATTATTATCATCCCCAACAACCCGACCTTGCTCCAAACCATGAATCACGACTCCATCTTGAACCTTTGTTCCTTCACCAATGTGGAAAGGATGACCTTCATCGGCTCGGATGGAAGTTCCTGGGGCAACCAGAACGTTGGCACCTATTCGGACATCCCCAATAATGTTGGAGAAAGAGTGGATATAGGCTGTCTGATGAATCTTGGGTTCGGCTAGACTTTTCAACCAAGGGGTAGGGGGAGCCGCATAACTACGGGCTGCCATAAGTAAATTCTCTAACTAAAAAATTAACGCAGACTCAACTGCGGTCAGGGTTGCCAGAATATCTTTTGCTAATTAACTAGCGGTATTCGTCTTTTTTGCTGTAGAGGGAGCGATTGCCAACACTGACAGTATCAATAATTGCCACTACGGCAGCATCCAAAGGACGCTGCTCACTTCCCGAAACCTGACGGGCAGCACTCCCACGGCTGACAAGAACCCACTCGTCTACCCCTGCCCCCACGTTGTCGGCTGCCACTTCGTATTCCGGTAGTAAACGTCCCTCCTCATCCAGAAATTGTAATAGGAGGAACTTTACACCTTTAAGACTAGAGTCCTTGTGGGTACTAACAACAGTGCCACGAACTTTAGCAATTTGCATTCCTTATCTTAGGGTCTAGTGTAAGGACCAGTATGAATAGGTCTGCCATCACCCTCGCGGAACTGTTCGACCGCTTCGGTATAACGCATTGGCAGGACGTATTCCAGGTTCTCATGGGGACGGGCAATAATGTGGGTCGATAGTACTTGTCCGCCACTAACTCGTTTTACATTGTCGACTCCAGCCGCTACCGAGGCTTGCACCTCAGAGACATCTCCCCGAACAATGACGGTCACTCGACCACTGCCAATTTTTTCGTAGCCCACAAGCGTGACTTCAGCCGCTTTGACCATCGCATCGGCTGCTTCCACAACGGCTGGGAAACCTAGAGTCTCGATCATTCCAACGGCGATCGCCATGACTTTTAATCCTTAATGAAGTTTTTGTTGAAGGTACCAAAGTGAAGAATCTTTGATAAATATCAGTGATAAATATCAGTTGTCCTAGTTACATACGGAACTGCTCAACCTCTTCGGTGTAACGAATGGGTAGAACGTACTCAAGATTTTCGTGGGGACGAGCAATGATGTGGGTGGACAAGACCTCACCGCCATTCACCCGCTTAGCCGATTTCCACCCCAGCCGCGACCGATGCTTGCACCTCAGAGACATCTCCTCGAACAATCACAGTCACGCGAGCGCTACCGATTTTTTCATACCCCACAAGGGTCACCCGGAGCCGTTTTTTTACCATCGCATCAGCGGCTTCCACAATAGCGGGAAAGCCTTTAGTTTCAATCATTCCGACAGCAATTGGCACTTTTTATCCTCCAGAATCATTGTACAAGTCTTTGACGATACTTTCGGCGGCAATACCTATCATGAAAATTTTGACGGGAAGAGCCATTTTTCAGCTTTATCAAAACTCTTTGTATTCTGAATTAAGAATAAAGTGACCGTCGTTACTTTGACAATATAAATTTTAATTATAATTTTAAATACCAGCTATTAGCTTTATTAATACTTAACTGTTCTGAATCTTCTAATTAATCAAAAACCAATGGTTTCTAGCATAGTTTTACTGCTTTTTAATTTGGCTAGATATTTGTGAGAAGGTTGAATTGTAATCAAATCCTTATTGCCGAACCAGTTCGCACGACTTTCTAAATCGTTACTGGTTATTAGCAGTAGCAAACCAGATGTATTTCCATTTGGATTATATATAAATGTGGTAAATCAAATTAATAATTTTAGTAAACTAAAACTTATAAGTAAGACTTATAGTTTTATTGATTATTTTTGCTATCCGAAAGATTTACTTTTAGGGGATATCAGGATTAAGCTGAAATATAGATAATAAAAGTAATTAGCCAAAAATACTCATTGATCTTTGATAGAAATCTATAACTCTCCGGTGATATCACTGGGGCTATTTTGGGTGAGTCTTTAGGATCTGCAATTACTTATGAAATTTAAATGGTAGCTTCAATGACTCAGTTCCTTTTAGAAATGAGTTGGTGGAGTGCTTGTTATGGCTTGATTGGCGCTGTTTTGACCCTACCCTGGTCTATCGGCATCATCCGCCGCACAGGTCCCCGACCAGCGGCTTACTTTAATTTACTGATGACTGTGTTAGCGTTTGTGCATGGCACACTTATCTTCAGATCGACCTGGAACCAGGAGCCGCAACAGTTAGTATTCCATTGGCTCAAAGTAGCAGATTTAGATCTCACCTTTACTCTGGATATCTCAGGGGTGAGTGTCGGGGCAATGGAACTAGTGACTGGTTTAAGTCTACTCGCACAACTGTTTGTTTTGGGATATATGGAGAAGGACTGGGCATTAGCTCGCTTCTTTGCCCTAATGGGATTTTTTGGGGGCAATGAGTGGGCTGGCGATTAGTAACTCTTTATTACTTACCTATGGTCTTCTGAAATACTTACCTATCAACTTATTTGCTGGTAGGGTTTTGGTATGCTCAACCGCTGGTAGTAACGGCAGCGCGAGACGCATTTTTGACGAAGCGGGTGGGAGATATTCTGCTGCTGATGGGGGTTGTAGCGCTGGCAACCATGTCCGGAAGCTTGGATTTTCCTGATCTATATAGGTGGGCTGAAACAGCAACCTTGACTCCCACATCTGCAACGCTCTTGGGTTTAGCTTTAATTGCTGGACCTATAGGTAAATGTGCTCAATTTCCGCTCCATCTTTGGCTAGATGAGGCAATGGAGGGACCTAATCCAGCTTCAATCTTGCGAAACTCGGTGGTAGTGGCTTGCGGCGCTTATGTGCTGATCAAACTCCGACCTATATTGGCGCTTTCGCCTGTGGTACTAACAACCTTGGTAGTTATTGGTACGATGACAGCGATTGGAGCTTCAATGGTTGCGATCGCCCAAATTGATATTAAGCGAGCCTTGTCCCATTCAACGAGTGCTTACTTGGGGTTGGTATTTATCGCAGTCGGAAAGCAATGGCCGACATTTGCGCTGCTGTTGCTGTTTACCCATGCGATCGCCAAGGCACTTTTGTTCATGAGCATTGGCTCAGTAATTCACACAACCAACAACCAAGACTTGACGGAATTTGGGGGACTCTGGTCACGGATGCCCGCAACAACAACAGCTTTTGTAGTTGGCTCAGACTGGACTGGTGGGGCTACTGCCGCTGGGGGGCTTTTGGGCACTGCAACTAGGGGTCGATGACTTTTGGACTGAACAACCTTGGTTAGTGGGAGTTTTGCTATTAGTCAATGGTCTGACAGCTTTGAATTTAACCCGCGTGTTTCGTCTCGTTTTTTTGGGTCAACCCAGCCTAAGACTAGGCGCGCTCCAGAGGTTACTTGGCCAATGGCTGTGCCGATGGTGTTTTTGACAGTGATGACTGTCCTTGTTCCTTTGATGATGTATAGCTTGTCATTGCTACCAACTTGGGAATATGTCAATAAAACATCTGTGCTGCTAGTGTTTTTATCTGGCTTAGTTGGATGTATTACTGGAGCAACAATTTATTTGCATAAGGCTTGGTCGCGATCGCTGCATCTGCCTTGGAGATTTGTGCAGGACTTGTTGGGCTATGACTTTTACATTGATCGAATATACCGCCTAACTGTAGTTTTTGCGGTTAACCTGGTTTCCCAATGTAGTGCTTGGTTTGACCGTTACGTGGTTGATGGGGTAGTTAACTTTGTTGGCTTAGCATCTATTTTTCAGTGGGAAACCTTAAAATACAGCATCTCCGGTCAATCCCAGGGTTATGCACTAACGATTCTGCTAGCTGTAAGTTTTCTAGGAATGCTAATGAGTTGGCCGTTCTGGGGATTTCAGGTTCTAGATTACCTATCCAAAATCTAAAATTGCCAAATCCAAAATTGTTAGTCAGGATCTCTCTTATGCTTAGTGCTTTGATCTGGATACCTGTGTTAGGTGCCGCCATAATTGGGTTCTGGCCTGGCTCTCTAAATCCTAGTCGTTCCCGATTGGTTGCTTTGGTTGTGACGGGACTTACGCTGGTTTGGACAGTGGTTCTGGGAAGTCAATTTGAACCTGGTAATACAGGGTTACAATTTCAGGAGCATTTCCCCTGGATTGAATCTTTAGGCTTGACCTATAAACTCGGTCTAGATGGTCTATCTTTGCCGTTAGTAGCTTTAAATAGTCTATTAACCTGGATTGCAATCTACAGCAGTGAGAAGTCTGTTAATCGACCTCGATTTTATTACACCTTGGTCTTGCTGCTCAATACTGGAGTTGCAGGAGCCTTCCTTGCTCAGAATTTATTGCTATTTTTCCTCTTTTATGAGCTAGAACTAATACCTCTGTATTTATTAATCGGCATTTGGGGCGGTGCGCGGCGGGGCTATGCGGCAACCAAGTTTCTAATTTACACAGCTGTTTCCGGTATCTTAATTCTGTCAGCGTTTCTGGGACTAACCTGGCTCAGTGGCTCCAAAAACTTTGATTACCAGCCGCTGCTAGCCCAAGCTCTCCCCTTAGCACAGCAATTCTTGCTGCTAGGGGCGCTCTTAATCGGATTTGGGATCAAGATTCCCCTGGTTCCCTTCCATACCTGGTTGCCAGATGCCCACGTCGAAGCCTCGACCCCGGTTTCAGTACTCCTGGCTGGAGTGCTACTGAAATTGGGAACTTATGGGTTACTGCGGTTTGGTTTGGGTTTATTTCCAGAAGCATGGGCAGCTCTATCTCCAACGCTGGCAACCTGGGCAGTGGTGAGCGTACTTTACGGAGCTTTTACGGCGATCGCTCAAAAGGATATGAAAAAAATGGTTGCTTATAGCTCAATTGGTCACATGGGCTATGTACTGTTAGCTGCTGCCGCCGCAACGCCCTTGAGCCTTGTAGCGTCCGTCTTCCAAATGATCAGCCATGGACTGATCTCAGCGCTGCTGTTTCTGCTAGTGGGCATCGTTTACCAAAAGACGGGTAGCCGCGATCTAGATGTCCTGCGTGGACTATTGAACCCAGAACGGGGTCTGCCTCTGATTGGTAGCTTGATGGTCTTGGGGGTAATGGCTAGCGCTGGTATTCCTGGCATGGTAGGTTTTATTTCGGAATTTTTAGTTTTCCGAGGCAGTTTTCCTGTCTTTCCTCTGCAAACTCTACTATGCATGATCGGGACAGGCTTAACAGCGGTTTACTTCTTACTGCTGGTTAACCGCGCCTTCTTCGGTCGCCTTTCAGAACAAGTTTTGTTGCCGCCTATACAATGGTTTGACCGCACGCCATCTCTTATTTTAGCTACCTTAATCGTCATGCTGGGATTACAGCCAGGCTGGATGTTGCGCTGGAGCGAAACTACAACAGCGGCTTTGATGCCAACTCGATACTCTATGGTTGCTACCCATAACCCTTCCGCCGATGCGCCAATTTCTGCAACTGCTAGCCCTGCTGAAGAGGACAGCTCCGTGCAACTGTCCGTAACTGTTCCCCAAGAGTACCAGCAATGATCAATACCACTTTGAAACCTTCAACACATCCCTTAGCAGCGTATATTGAGCGACTCAAGGCTGGAGGTGCTTTACTTCCTGACACTAAGCAAAATGTGCTAGAGGTAGTTGGCATCCTCAAGAGCTATGGTATAGTGCTGGATGCTTATTACCAAAATCTCCTCTACATTGCTGAGCATCAGTTTTTAGTACTTTTTCCCTTCTTCAAGTACTTCAATGGCGAGGTAACTCTTGGCAAGTTACTGCGCCACTGGTGGCACGACAGGATTAATTTTGAGTACGCTGAATACTGCATGAAAACAATGTTTTGGCATGGGGGTGGAGGTTTAGATACTTACTTAGATTCTCCAGAATTCACTCACGCCGTACAGCAGGCAATCCAAACCAAAATTAAACACAACTGGCTGATCAGAGGACTGCACCGCTTGTTTCCAGAGTTTTTACCAGAACAGGTACGACAACTGGCTTATTATAGTGCGCTCGGTCAATTTTGGCAGGTGATGAGTGAGATATTCCTTACCCTATCTGACCTTTACGATCAAGGGAAGATTCAGTCCATTCCCCAAGTTGTAGAACATATCGGGACGGGTTTAGTTACAGCAGCTAACTTGCCCATTACCTATGCAGTCACGCTTGAGGAGCAGATATATCAAATTATTCCTGAATCAGCAGGACACATTTCTACCAGATGTTGCAGTACCTTACGTAGAGGCTATTTTCTTTCGGGGTACACCCTTTCAAGGCACTGTCTCATACAATGCTCAGGCACATCAAATTTCCCCAGATCAGAGCCGATTTGCCTATGGGGCTCTCTATGCCGATCCTTTACCGATTGGTGGTGCTGGGATTCCTCCTACGTTGCTGATGCAAGATATGCGTCACTTCTTACCAGAATATTTGCACAATGTTTATCGACACAGCCTCCGCGGAGAAGATGACCTACGGGTGCAAATCTGCCAGAGCTTTCAAAAATCGATGTATTGTGTAACTACAGCAACAATTTTCGGACTAGCGCCCTATCCCCTGGAGACAGCTGACCCAGAGCAACAACAAACGAACCAATCCTACTTAGAAACCTGGATGAATCGCTTCCTCGATTCTCGCCTACAGGATGTTCAAGCCTAGTAGCTGCTCAAGAAACCCGGCTCGATTATCCTCAAGCTATTCCTATAATACAGAGCTACAAATTTGTCATTTCTACTACAGAGAAGATTATCCGTGAAATCATCTGGGAACACAAACTTGATTTCTATAAAAGAGGAAGATTCTAGATGTCATTGCACCCTAAAGTAATTGTTGTGGCTAATGGAAAAGGTGGAGTTGGGAAAACCACAACAGCTATGGCATTATCAGGTATTTTTTCAGAGAAATACAAAGTTTTAGCTGTAGATGCAGATAGTCAAGGAAGTTTTTCTTGGTGGGTTAAGCAGAGTAACAAAGGCATAGGCTTTGACTTAGCCCAAGAGACAAACCCAGGACTCTTAGGAGATTTACAGAGAATTACAGGCTACGATTTAGTTGTGGTAGATACACCTCCAGCGTTAGGCTCTAAAGTATTGGCAGCAGTGGTGCCTGCGGCTGATTATCTGATTTTGCCAACACCGCCTGCTCCAATGGATCTTGCTGTCTTGATCGAGACAGTTAAAGAAGCTGTCATGCCAACAGGGGTAGCCTATCGGGTACTGCTAACGCGGGTGGATCAACGTAGTTTGGGGGAAGCACGGGAGGCTCAGAAAACTCTTAGGGAGCTGAGAATTCCTGTCTGCAATGCAGTCGTACGTGCTTATAAAGCTCACGAACGAGCGCCTCTAGAGGGTATGCTAATTACTCAGTGGCGCGGAAAAAATGCACGGTCGGCTGAGGCGGACTACCGCCAAGTAATAGATGAAATCCAGCAGGATTGGAGGAAATGATGACTACTAAGAAACGTTTAGCAGACTTGCTCCGGGAGGAGGCACAGCAGCCTCCAGATCCAGTTGAAGCAATTCAAGAGGCAGCCCCGGAGCCTCTAGAACCAGCTCCAACTTTGTCTGAGACGCAGCCGAGCCATGATCCAGATCAGCCGTCACCACTAAACGCCGCAACTCCTGCTAAACGGATTCCAACCAAAGCCGAGTTGGAAACAACGGTGAGTGAGTTGCGGGAAGCGCTGAACGAATCTCATGGTAAGGAAAACTCTCTGCGTCAACAAATTGCTGATTTGAAATCAGACTTACAGGAGCAGAAAATATTGCTACAGAAGCTCCTAGCCGAGCTAGAGCCGGCCAATCAAATCAAAGCCGAGCTTGAGCAGGCAAAAAAAGTGATCCTCCAACTTTTGGAGGATAGTTCCAAAACTACTCAAGAAGTTAATACTGCTAAAAAAGAAAAGGAGAACTCCAAATCACAAAAGTTGGCTTTAAAGAAATCACCTCACACCTCAATTGAGCCAAGTTCCCCATCCGATGAAGTTTTTGAGCGAAATGTTGGCTGGTTTGATTGAAATAGAGGTACTCTTAAACCTATTCATCAATTTGCCAGAGATCCTTCGTGGCTTCCTCGTCAAGGATTTTTTTCGGACGCATCACCAAAATAACGCGCCCAAGCAGTGGTAGGTCTGGAGCCTCTGCAAACCACTGAAATTCTAATTGACCTGCTGGCTCAACAACAAAGTAGTTGTCTGCCTGCCATTCACGCTGGGCACGGTCTATGACTACTAGTACTTCTTCTGGGTTTCCGGGTGGACTAGTCGGCAGCGCTTCGCTGTCACTTAAAATCGCAACTGGATCTTCTGCATTCAGCACGACTTGCCAACCAGGTACAGCAACTAAAACCCCTTCTCCGGAAAACTTCACCAACCGCAGTGGTCCCATTTCATCAATCAGGGGAACTGCCTGGAGATCCGTCTTGGTTAAGGGTAACTTTCCAACCACAGGAAGGATGCGGGGCAACTCCGCTTCAGTTTCCGACCTGTAAATTGGCATTCGTGGGGCGGGACGTGTCTTAACTACAGTAAAGTCAGTCAGCAGTTTTTCAATTTGTTGCCGAGCAGTCTCGCTGTGAACAAAGTTTAATCCCCGCGCAATCAGACGCGCCCGTTCCTGGAAATCTGCATTTTGCCGAGCCGACTTCCAACACTGATAGGCCACAACATCTCCCGGATGAGATGAGAACTCGTCCGGCAGCTTTGTCATGGATAGCTCCCTGAGCGTTCTAACAACTTCGTGAGTCCCCTCAGAATCGACATTCTTGGTCAAGAGTAGCTCTGCCGCAGCAACCCGTTGTGATTGGGCTAAAACACGTAACTCGTACAAACTATCGCTGCCCTTGTGCTCAAAATGAGCTAACACATTAGCTGAAGCATTGCCGTTTACTAGGCTCGTGTATACTTGCGCCGCTACGATAATCTGATTTTGCTGAATTGGCTCGAACCCAGTTTCCTCAAAAATTGCTTGGGGAGTATAGCCTGCTTTTTGTAACTGCTGGCAGGCTTTTCCCCACTCGATCCAGGTTCCTTGTTTTTGACGGAGCGATCGCAAAAGCTCTTCAGCATTAATTTCAGGTTCAGGGAGCGGGGAAGTTGGTGATATTTCAGTCATTTTAGGAATGGAGACTACACTTCAATTATGGGTGGACAATTAATGCTTCTCATCACTTAGAACAGGCGGAGAGCATAAACTATGTCTTGTGCATAAATAATTCTAAGGTTGTTTGCTCTGCAATCTGCTTTCCTTCGTCTAGGAGATATTCCAGAAAAGTGCGAGCGACAACAGATAGCTGCTTGCTGCCTGGATAAACGACATACCAATAGCGTTGGATGGGAAAGCCTTCCACATCCAGAATTGTCAGTGGACCTTTTGTGCCTTCGAGTGCTAAAGAGTGGCATGACAATACCGAGACTCCCAAGCCGCCTGCGATCGCCTGCTTGATCGCCTCATTACTACCAATTTCCATCTCAACGTTGAGCGCAACCCTATTTTCTTCAAAGAAATGTTCCACTGCCATGCGGGTTCCTGAACCTGGTTCGCGCATAATAAAAGGCTCCTCAGCAAGGCGCTGCAAGGGAATGTTCTTCTCTTGAGCCAGAGGATGATTGTGCGGTGCGATCGCAACCAAGGGATTTTCTAAAACCGGACGCAGGTTGATATCCAGATTGGACGGTGGTTGTCCCAGAATATAGAGGTCGTCAAGATTTTCACTCAGGCGCTCCAGTACGCGCTGGCGATTTATGACTTGCAGAGAAATGTTGATTTCTGGATAACGGTGACGAAACGGACCAAGCAAACGCGGGACAAAATATTTAGCGGTTGTGATTACTGCCAGTCGGAGATTTCCTGCTTGAGTCCTTTAAGATCTGCCAAAGTCATTTCCATCTGGGACAATCTCTCGGAAATATCTCGGCACACCTTCAAGACTTCTTGTCCTGCATCGGTTAAGTAGAGGCGCTTGCCACCTGTTCAAACAGTGGTAGACCAACTGCTTTTGTTAGCTGCTTCATCTGTTGGGAGATAGTCGGTTGAGTCAGAAATAGCTCTTCCGCGCGCGAGTAAAGCTGCCATGCTTAGCGATCGCCTTCAAAGACTTGCAACTGATGCAGCGTTGCCTGCTTCAACGTTCCTTCTCCTTAAAAATTAATCATAGAGAAAATCTATCACAGCTTGTTAAATATTGGCTATCAACTATGCTTTTTGAACACAATCTCAAGTGAATGAAATATAAGTGCAACTTCTCTCATTCAAGCATTATGGCTGTGTTCTGATTTACTTTGTTCTGCATAACTCTGGGGTTAATGCCAAAATAACTCCGCATTTTACTATAGATATAATCTATTGTATTTATATAAAACTTTGTCTTTTATCTATTGAATCTACAGGGTATTATCATTGCAGTTCTAAGATTGCTAGATTTTTACCTCCAAACCTTAGCTCAGCATCAAAACTCACAATGTTTGAACTAGTATTGCCGAGCGTCATCTCAACTTACTTTGTGGCGCTGATTCTCTTCTATTTTGTGACGTACTTTTTTGGCATCGGTCGTGAGCGACAGCCCAACGAATCGCGGATCTAGCTAAATCCATCTCTAGATGAGATTGAAGTTGAAATCAGATCTGACTCACCTGTGTAAGGAGATTTTATGAGCCAATTTTTAAATCAATTTTCTCGCCGCAAATTTCTGCTGACAGTAGGAGCATCTGCTGTAGGTTCAGTATTTCTCAAGGGATGTTTAGGAAATCCCCCTGATACTACTACTCAAGTACAGCAGGTTTCTGCCGCCGACATTAGCCCAGCACAAGCACCGGAAACTCCTAAAGTCAAGCTGGGATATATCCCCATCGTTGAGGCGGCTCCCCTAATTATTGCTAAGGAAAAAGGCTTTTTTGCTAAGTACGGCATGACCGAAGTTGAACTTGCTAAGCAAGCTTCCTGGGGTGCAATGCGGGACAACACTGAGATTGGTTCAGGAGGTGGTGGTGTTGATGGCGGTCAATATCAGATGCCAATGCCGCATCTGATTACTGAAGGTTTAATCACCAAGGGCAACCAGAAAATTCCCATGTATGTGTTGGCGCAGTTAATCACCCAGGGAAATGGGATTGCAGTTGCCACCAAGCACCAAGGAAAAGGACTGGAGTTAAACCTAGCAAAAGGTGGGAAGGGATTATTCGATCAGCTGAAATCATCAAAAACTCCTTTCACCGCCGCCTACACCTTTGCCCAAGTTAACCAGGATTTCTGGATTCGCTACTGGTTAGCAGCAGGCGGTGTTAATCCTGATACTGAGGTGAAGTTGATTCCAGTTCCAGCAGCCCAAACTGTCGCCAATATGAAAACGGGGACGATGGATGCTTTTAGTACTGGAGATCCCTGGCCCTACCGGATCGTCAATGACAAAATTGGCTTCATGGCAGTATTGACAGGGGAGATGTGGAAAAATCATCCTGAAGAATACTTTGCCATGCGCGCAGACTGGGCTGATAAAAATCCCAAGGCTACCAAAGCACTCTTAAAAGGCATCATGGAAGCGCAGCAGTGGTTAGATAACTTTGACAACCGCGAAGAAGCAGCTCGAATTCTCAGTGGACGTAATTATTTCAATCTTCCAGTCGAAATTCTTATAGAGCCATTCCAAGGCAAGTATGACATGGGTGATGGTCGTGTGATTGATGATAAATCGATGGCAGCGTATTACTGGAAAGATGAAAAAGGTAGCGTCTCCTATCCCTACAAGAGTCACGATCTTTGGTTTTTAACTGAAAGTGTGCGCTGGGGCTTTTTGCCTCAAGATACCTTGGCAAATGCTAAGGCGCTAATTGATAAAGTTAACCGAGAAGATATCTGGAAAGAAGCGGCTTCGGAAGCAGGCATTGCCGCTGCTGATATTCCTGCAAGTACATCTCGCGGTGTTGAAACGTTTTTTGATGGGATCAAATTTGATCCAGAAAATCCAACTGCTTACCTGAAGAGTTTAAAAATCAAGAAAGTAAACGTGTAGCTTTCCACCTCTCTGTTAGCAATAAATTTTGGACTGAAAGTTTGAGCTTTTGAGTAGCCCAGTTTATTCAAAATCTGAAAAAGAGTCAAAGATAATAATTGCTAATAGGAAATCTTTGATTGCAATTAATCAACCGAATTAAAGGAAAATAGAGTTAATGACCACATTTCCAAGACGTTCAAATAATGCCCTAGCTAACGGTTGGGTATCCCGCCTGAATAAGCACTTTCCTGACCTGATACCCCCGATCGCGGCGATCGCTATTTTTCTGATTATCTGGCAGCTGTTTTCTTGGATACCAGGAGCAACACTACCAGGACCAATACAGGTTGTTCAAGATACTTGGATACTAATTTTCTGGCCTTTTTACGACCGGGGTGGGACAGATAAAGGTTTATTTTGGCAGATTCTTGCCAGTCTCCAGCGGGTAGCTATCAGTTACACCCTAGCAGCAATTGTTGGTATTGGTTTGGGCATCTTAGTTGGTACGAATAAAATGATGTCTAAAGCTTTAGATCCCATTTTCCAATTATTGCGAACTGTACCGCCTTTGGCTTGGGTTCCTATTGCTTTGGCAGCTTTGCGACAGAACGAACCAGCAGCCCTTTTCGTAATTTTTATCACAGCAATTTGGCCAATTTTAATCAATACGGCGGTGGGAGTGAAGCAAATTCCCCAAGATTACAACAACGTAGCCAAAGTTTTGCAACTTACTCGCAAGGAGTATTTCTTTAATATTCTTATTCCTGCTGCTCTTCCATACATTTTTACGGGTTTAAGAATTGCAATTGGCTTGGCTTGGTTAGCAATTATTGCAGCAGAAATTGTCATGTCTGGTATTGTCGGAATCGGCTTTTTCATCTGGGAAGCATATCAAAATAACAACGTCAGTGAGGTGATATTAGCTCTAATTTATATCGGTGTTGTTGGTTTACTGTTGGACAAAATGATGGGTTGGATCGAAACACGGATTCTACCGGAAGGACAAAAGTAGTTAGTAGTCATTAGTCATTAGTTAATAAATAAGAAGTAATGACTAATGATCCAGTAAGGATTAATAACCAATGACTAAGGACTAAGGACATGAGCATTTTTGTTGCCGTTGACCAAATTGACAAAGTTTTTCCATTAGCTGGCGGTGGTAGCTATGTCGCCCTTAAAGGAATTGACCTCCAGATTAAAAAGGGAGAATTTGTTTCTCTAATTGGTCACTCTGGTTGTGGGAAATCCACGCTGTTGAATATGGTGGCAGGTCTGGATTTGCCAAGCGAGGGTGTAGTGACCCTAGAAGGGCAAAGAATTATTAAGCTCAGCCAGATCGGATGGTGGTATTCCAGAATTATTCGCTGTTGCCTTGGCGGACAGTACGCGAAAACATTGCCCTCGCTGTGAACTCGGTGATGAAGGATCTGCCTGCGGGCGATCGCCGCCAAATTATTGAGCAGCATATTGATATGGTAGGACTGCGCGGGGCTGCGGATAAGCAACCAGCACAGTTGTCGGGTGGCATGAAACAACGGGTAGCGATCGCCCGTGCCTTAGCAATCCGTCCCAAACTCCTGCTACTTGATGAACCTTTTGGCGCTTTGGATGCCTTAACGCGGGGCAATTTGCAAGAGCAGCTTCGATGAAAATCTGTGAAGAAAACGAAGTCACCGCTGTCATGGTTACTCACGATGTCGATGAAGCGGTGCTGTTGTCTGACCGAATTGTCATGCTCACGAATGGACCAGAATCAAAAATTGGTCAGATTTTAGAGGTGGATATCCCTCGCCCCCGTAAACGGATGGAAGTAGTGGAACACCCCAGCTACTACAGCTTACGCAGTGAGATGATTTACTTCCTCAATCAGCAGAAGCGGATTAAGAAAATTCGGGCAAGAAAAACACTGCGATCGCGCGTCATGGGCTAGAAAAAGTCAACTTAGAACTTGGCTTTTTGCCTTTAACCGCTTGTGCGCCGCTAGCTGTAGCCAAAGAAAAAGGCTTCTTTACCAAGCATGGCTTAGATGAAGTCACCTTAGTGCGTGAATCTAACTGGCGGGGAATTACCGATGGCATTACTGGCGGTTATTTGGATGCCGCCCAAATGCCATCGGGGATGCCACTGTGGTTAACTCTGGGTGGACATGAAAACCGACCAGTGCCGATTGTCACTTCCCTAACCATGACCCGTAACGGCAATGCAATCACTCTAGCGAAGCGCTTCTACGACCAAGGGGTTTACAGTTTATCCGACTTTAAGGAAATGCTGCATAACACCCGCAAGGCCACCATCGAATGGGAATGGTGCATCCATCCTCTATGCACAATCTGCTGTTGCGTTACTGGCTGGCAGCTGGCGGTATTGACCCGATCGCGACGTTAAGCTGACAACTATTCCTCCTGCCCAGATGGTAGTTGATCTGCAAGCCGGAAGTATTGATGGTTACTGCGTAGGGGAACCCTGGAACCTCCGCGCTGCCGACGAAGGTATTGGCTTTACCATTGCTACGGACTTAGAAATCTGGTTGGGACACCCAGGTAAAGTTCTTGGTGTCCGTGAAGATTGGGCTGCGGCTTATCTAACACCCACATTGCCCTAGTCAAAGCGCTCTTGGAAGCTTGCCATTACTGTGCAGATTCGGCTCATAGCCAGGAAATTCGAGAGATTTTGGCACGGCGAGAGTATGTAAGTACCGATCTGGCTTATATCCAGATGGGAGACCCAAATAGCTCAACGTGTAGCTTTGGATCATCCGATGCGGGAGTATGCCCATCACCAATTTTATGGCGCATCTGGTGTCAATCGCCCCAGCCGGACTGAGCAACTTTGGATTATGACGCAATTAGCTCGTTGGGGTGACACTCCCTTCCCAGAAACTGGGTAGAAATCCTAGAACGGGTATGTCGAGTCGGTGTGTTTAGCACAGCAGCACGAGAACTTGGTCTTGGCGATATTAGTTACACTCGCAGCGCGATTCAACTGTTTGACGGCACTGTGTTTAATGCCGACGATCCGATCGCCTATCTCAACAGTTTGGCAATTAAACAGGATTTTTCAGTTGCGGAAGTGGTACTCGACTCACGTTCGACCGCAGCCGCTTAATGCCGAGGCGCGGGACGAGGAATAAAAACTCCTTTGCCTGCTTTCCATCTCCCTACTTTTTTTACTACAACTAGATCAATGCATAATCGTACTCTTGTTTATACCGACACAAGCAAACAAACAGTAGTAAACGCAACTCAACATAATCCTTTTTTAGTCATTGAGGACGTTTCCAAAGTCTATCCGACACCAAAGGGACCTTACACTGTACTAGAAGGCGTGAACCTCACCGTCTCTGAGGGTGAGTTTATCTGCGTTATTGGTCACTCTGGCTGTGGTAAATCAACGCTGCTGAATATGGTGTCGGGTTTCAATACGCCTAGTAGCGGCAAGGTAGAACTTAGTTCCAAGCCGATTACTAAACCGGGACCCGATCGCATGGTAGTGTTCCAGAACTACGCTTTGCTGCCTTGGAAGACTGCTTTTGAAAACATCTACATCGCCGTTAACGCAGTTTTCCCGAACAAGCCAGAGGCAGAGAAGCGGGCGATCGTGCGTCACCATTTGGAACTAGTAGGATTGACGGAAGCTGCGGACAAAAAGCCGCCGCAACTTTCCGGTGGGATGAAACAGCGGGTTTCAATTGCAAGAGCTTTGGCAGTTCGTCCCAAAGTTTTGATTCTAGATGAACCGTTTGGGGCATTAGATGCGATTACCAAGGAAGAATTACAAGAAGAACTGCTGAAAATTTGGAATGAGAACCGAGCGACTGTGTTGATGATTACCCATGACATTGATGAAGCTTTGTTCCTTGCAGATCGGTTAGTGATGATGACAAATGGTCCAGCTGCCAGCATCGGTGAGGTGATGGAGATTCCCTTTCCGCGTCCGCGCGATCGCACTCGGATTATGGAAGATCCGCAATACTACAAGTTGCGGAACTACGCATTGGATTTCCTCTACCACCGCTTTGCCCACGACGATGTGGGTTAGGAGAATGCGGCGGAAAGTTACGGATATGGGCAAGGACGACAATTTTTTATTTTTGATTGAAAAGATAGAAAACGTTGTCTCCAAAGCCCTCTCCTTAGCGATGGTAATCGTGATTCTTGTCGCCGTTTGCGATCTAGGGCTTGTGCTAGCTAAACAACTGTTTGCACCACCCTATGGCTTCTTAGGCAGAACCTTGATTGAGATTTTTGGTTTGTTTTTGAATATCTTAATCGCCCTAGAAATTTTGGAGAATCTCACAGCTTATTTAAGAAAGCACATTGTTCAAGTTGAGCTAGTCATTGTTACTTCTATCACTGCTATCGCTCGTAAAATTATTATTTTAGACTTTGAAAAAACCTCTGGGATAGACTTGATTGGGTTGGCGATAGCAATTTTTTCTTTGGCAATTAGTTACTGGATTATTCGGCGGACAACATTGAATAGCTAAGCAATAGAATTTATAATTAAGTTGTGGATCGCATCAAAGATTATCGTGATTTCCATTGCAGTTTGCGACATCACTCTGTTAGGAGTTACGCAGTTGAATGTCATGCTGAACGCAGTGAAGCATCCCAGAGATTCTTCGCTACCGCTCAGAATGACATTACTGCGTCCAACTGCGTAAGTCCTGTCTGTATTAGTCCGATAACGATAGTTATGCGCCCAGAAATATTATCTATTGTTTCATAAAGAAAAAAAATGACATAAATAAAGTAGTTTTTTTAATCTAATATCTGGAGTAGAGAAATGTTAAAGCAACCTAAAGAATTTGTATTTATAATGCTAAAGCCAGCCGCATTAAATAATATAAAAACAACTAATTTTATTAAACAGGAACTTTTAAAGTATGGCAATATTAAATATATTAAAGAGTCTGTTATTGTAGACAAATCAATAATATTAAAACATTACAAAGATTCCAAATCATCATTGTGGTATCCACTCATCGTAAATTATTTGTCTGGTAAAGTAGTACAACATTTTATATTAGAATTTGACCCTAACAAACACAATCTTTTGGTTAATAATATAAAATATTCATTTGCAGATTTTTTGAGAAAGCAAGTCATCGAACCAGCTAACCTATTTAAAACAAAAAAATATCACATTAGAAGATTGGCTCTAAGCAAGTTTTCATCTTTTTTGTTAGATAATTTAATTCACTGCTCAGCCACCACTCAAGAAGCATTAGATGAAATACGTATTTGGTATAAAGATTGTCCAATTGTA
This sequence comes from Chroococcidiopsidaceae cyanobacterium YX2bin18, assembly GCA_030446505.1. Lineage (GTDB taxonomy): Bacteria > Cyanobacteriota > Cyanobacteriia > Cyanobacteriales > Chroococcidiopsidaceae > JAHHHE01. The sequence goes on from JAUJND010000031.1 coordinate 26,847, forward strand.
CTAGAAGAATTTGATACAAAAGCATCGGCATTATTGAAATAAATAATAAAATTAGTATGCTTGTACTTCAAGTAAGCGCTGGCGAATCCACAGAGCCAGTAGAGGTAGTGCTAGTCGATAGCCTTATTCAGAACCGTAAATCAAACCTTTTTGCTGTAGTCCAGTTAAAGCACCCTGGAGGCTGCCACCTCTAGAAAGACCATGTTTGTGAATATACTCTCTGCTTTGAGGCTTATCAGTTGGGTCTAAAGCCAAACACTCCAATAGTTGCACTTGACTTGCTGGAAGCAACATTAGTAAAGACTCAAAGACAACCGATAGATCTTTGAGCAGTTCTTGGCTTCCCTGTTCTACCTGTTGAACGCTGATTAGTCCGTCAGGTTGCCGTAGAGTTTTTAGACGGCGAATTAGTGCCATAGCATCACCAAAGTGTCCTTGTACCGCAGCCAAAAATAATTCCAATGCTGGCGATCGCGCATCAAATGTTAGCCCTTCTGCGTGCAAAACTTCTCTTGCCCAGACTGCTAAAACTTCATCAGCTAAAGGAGCCAGATAGACAATTTCCAGTGGATAAGTCGTTTCATCTGCATGGCTACTCGTCTCAGCAATTGTTGCTATCAGGACGTAACTTACTTGAGTTTGCTGCTTAATCTCGCGCCTGAGTGTGGTTTCCCATAACCCATTACGATCCCAAGAGCGAATGTGGGGGAAGCCCTGCAAAATCAACACCACCCGCTTACCCATAGACTCAGCTAAATGTTGTGGTAGGTGAAGCAACATCTCAAATGCTTGCCATAGCTGCTTTTGACTCAGCGATCGCAACAGTTTAAGTCTGCCACCGCTCGCCTCTGGGTTGAAGACAAAAAACTCTCCACTTTTTACAATCCACTCTTGAATTAGTTCTTGTTCAAATTGGCTAACAGTTTCCCCTAGCAGTTGCACAAATCGCTCACCATCTGTGGCTCGGATGCAGTCCACCTCCAGCACTATTGCTCCAACTTCAAGAGCCGCTCGTCTTACTAGAGTACGTCGCCCACAGCCCGGAACGCCAGCTATCAGCAAGTCACCATCAGCAGCGAGAATCTCCACAACGCGCTGGAATTGCGCTGATCGCCCAATTACTTCCAAAGGGGTAGACAAATCCAAATTCACACCCATCATTACCTTTTAATTTCAAGCCTAACTGTAAGTGCCAGCATAGTCTCCTTCAATTATTTGCTGGGCAAGTATTGAGGGAAACTATGGCAACCATTCAATCATCTTAGTTCTAATAACTTTATAACACTATTCAACAGTGCTATAAATCAGCCAACACTATTTTGTGCATATTAATTATGGCATAGAGTCGCCCTACAACTTCAACGACGCTTTCGAAAGCGAACGCACCAGAAGACACCCAACCACTCTGCATTCCCTGGACATTAAGCAAACCATCGACTTGCTAGAGAGCGATCGCGAACAAGGCTTGAGTACCGCTGAGGTGAAACAAAGGACTGCTCGTTTTGGTGCTAATGAACTAACCGCCAAGAAAGGCAAACCCTGGTGGTTGAAATTTCTCCTGCAATTTAACCAACCGCTTTTGATCATCTTGCTATCTGCTGGGATAATCAAGGCGTTACTCCAGGAGTGGATCAATGCTGGAGTAATTTGGGGTGTGACGACTACCAACGCCACAATTAGTTTTATCCAAGAATCCAAAGCGGAAGGAGCGATCGCGGCACTAGCTTCCTCGATTCAAACAGAAGCAACCGTCATCCGCGATCGCAAAAAGTTACGAGTTCCCTCCAGGGAGTTAGTACCGGGTGACTTAGTATTGTTGACTTCTGGAGATAAAGTACCAGCAGATTTACGCCTGATTCAGGTGCGTAACTTGCAAATTGATGAGTCAGCCCTTACAGGTGAATCTGTTGCAGTTGAAAAAGACTCCTACCCAGTAGATCCAGAAACTCCCCTGGCAGAGCGCATCAATATGGCTTACGCTGGCGGGTTCGTGACCTTTGGACAGGGAACTGGCATTGTTGTTGCGATTGGGCAGAAAACTCAGACTGGTCAAATTGCCCAGCTAATTGAGCAGCGAACTGACTTAACCACACCATTAACTCGTAAATTTAACGCTTTCAGTCAGAATTGGCTGTACATGGTTTTAGGGCTGGCTACCCTAACCTTTGCAGTAGGACTAGGACACAAACCTTGGGCAGATGCGATCGAGGCTGCTGTTGCGTTGACAGTAAGTGCAATTCCAGAAGGATTACCAGCAGTTATAACTGTAACGCTAGCTGTTGGTGTCTCTCGCATGGCTCGCCGTCATGCGATTATCCGCAAGCTCCCAGCCGTTGAAACTCTAGGCAGTGCCACAGTTATCTGTTCCGATAAAACTGGAACCCTGACTGAAAACCAAATGACAGTGCAAGAAATTTATGCAGGGGGTCAGAATTATACAGTCAGTGGAGTAGGCTATAACCCTGAAGGTGCAATCCTCTTTAATCACACGATCGCTACCCTCAGCCCAGCTTTACTAGAGTGCCTCAAAGCTGGAATTTTGTGCAATGACTCCCATCTGGAAGTTAAGAATGGTAAGTGGCAGGTTGTCGGCGATCCAACCGAAGGAGCCTTGATTGCTGCTGCTAATAAAGCAGGGCTGACTCAGGAGGTTTTGGAAATGCCGAGATTGGACTCGATTCCCTTTGAGTCTCAGTTTCAGTACATGGCGACTTTGCACCAAACTGATTTAACCAAAACTATTTATGTTAAAGGCTCAGTAGAGACAATTCTCAATCGCTGTCAGCAGATGCTGGATGCTGAGGGACAGCCTATCGAGGTAAACCGCGAACAAATAGAGCAGGAAGTCAATTGTCTAGCTAAACAGGGGTTACGAGTTTTGGCTTTTGCTAAGAAGTCTGCCGCTTACGAGGACTCGGTAGATCATGCAGACATCGAAACAGGGCTAATTTTTTTGGGCTTGCAGGGCATGATTGATCCGCCCCGTCCAGAAGCGATCAAAGCAGTACACGCCTGCCAGTCTGCGGGTATTCAAGTGAAGATGATTACTGGCGATCATGTGGTGACTGCACAGGCGATCGCGCGTCGGATTGGTTTGAAAAAGAATAAGCAAGTTCTAGCGTTCACTGGCGGGGAACTTGCCAAAATGAACAAGCAGGAACTGGCGACTGCCGTAGAAGATGGCGTTGTTTTTGCGCGTGTTGCCCCAGAACAAAAACTCCGCTTAGTTGAAGCCCTGCAATCTCAAGGTGAGATTGTGGCAATGACAGGAGATGGAGTCAACGACGCACCTGCCCTTAAGCAAGCGGATATTGGCATTGCTATGGGGAGGACTGGTACTGAAGTCGCTAAGGAAGCGGCTGATATGTTACTTACAGATGATAACTTTGCCTCAATCGCGGCTGCGGTTGAGGAAGGTCGAAATGTTTATAAAAATTTACTTAATGCGATGCGCTTCATTTTGCCTGTGAATGGTGGCGAATCGATGACGATTTTAATTAGTGTGCTGCTAGAAAGAGAACTGCCGATCTTGTCTTTACAAGTTCTGTGGCTGAATATGCTGAATTCAATCACTATGACAGTACCGCTTGCTTTCGAGCCTAAGTCTCAGCAGGTGATGAAACAAGCGCCCCGCCCTGTTAATGAAGCCCTGTTGAACGGCGATCGCATTAGGCGAATCTTAGCGATTTCTCTATATAACTGGACTGTGATCTTTGGCGTATTTGAATGGACGCGCCAAACAACAGGAAACATCGATCTAGCCCGGACAATGGCAATTCAGGCTTTAGTAGCAGGGAGAATTTTTTATCTATTAAGTATTAGTCAATTACTGCCTTCGATTGTGGCTAAGTTCCGCAATCAAACTCAATCAACTAGTAGCGCCCCAGCGATCGCTGCTGGTATTGTTGGTGCTGTAATTCTACAGGTACTTTTTAGCCAGTGGAGTTTCATTAATAACATCTTCTCCACAGCGCCACTGAACTTAAGCCAATGGCTGATCTGCCTTGGTGCAGGTCTACCAATGATTGCGATCGCAGCTTCAGTCAATCGTTTTGATCCTCCTAACTAGCGGTATAATCCTCCCACAGCTACGTGCTTCAACAATAATTCTTTGGGGAGCTTTAACCATAGATAAAATCTATGGTTGTTATTTAAAATACTAGTTTTTATCTATGCAAGTTTAGAAGTACGATTAGAGCAATAATAAAATAGAAAGAAATACTTATGGCTCCTTTCCTTATCCAGAGTATTTGGTTAATACCTTGCTATGCCTTAATTGATGCGCTTTTAGCTCTGCCTTGGTCTCCGGCAGTAATTCGGCGTACAGGACCAAGACCATCTGGTTACGTAACCTTTTAAGAAGGTTACTCTTGCTCCTTGCCAAGCTAGATGTAGGTACAAGGCATCACGAAGTAGAGTGACCTGATTCATAAGCGGTTCGTGGTTAAAGAATGTTGTAATTCTGATAAAACCCTTCCCTGTTAACGATTTGCAAGCTTTTATACTGTACTTAGGACAGGACATTATCCTATGCATATATAAAAAAAATTATGCTATTGCAAATCAGATCCGATTTTTTGCTTATTGATTTTGGCTTCTTCGTGTACTAGATTTAACTGTAAGCTTATACAAAGGAACCAAACGAACCCAGGTTGAAGTAGTTCTACTCTATCTAAAGTTCAAGGAGAGTGCTTTTATGGATGATGAATTCAAAAAGTGCCGCTGCGTCCTAGATTAAAAAGGCAGCCTAATAGGCTCTGAAGTATCAGTCAAAATTAAGCGCTTAAAGGAAGAGACATATGTCATATTCGCAAACAAAAACTCAATCTAGAGTCGGGTACCAGGCTGGGGTTAAAGACTACAGGCTAACTTACTACACCCCAGATTACACCCCCAAAGATACAGACATCCTAGCGGCTTTTCGGGTTACACCCCAACCCGGTGTACCTCCTGAAGAGGCTGGAGCTGCGGTGGCTGCTGAGTCCTCCACGGGTACTTGGACAACGGTTTGGACAGATCTACTGACCGACATGGATCGCTACAAAGGTCGTTGCTACGACATCGAACCGGTAGCTGGCGAAGACAATCAGTACATCTGCTATATTGCCTATCCGCTGGATTTGTTTGAAGAAGGTTCTGTCACGAACCTGTTAACCTCGATCGTGGGGAACGTATTTGGATTCAAAGCCCTCCGCGCCTTGCGTCTAGAAGACTTGCGGATTCCTGTCGCTTACCTCAAGACTTTCCAAGGTCCTCCACACGGTATCCAGGTTGAGCGGGACAGGCTCAACAAGTACGGTCGTCCTCTCTTGGGCTGCACGATCAAACCCAAGCTGGGCTTATCTGCTAAGAACTATGGTCGTGCTGTTTATGAATGTCTGCGCGGCGGTCTTGACTTCACCAAGGATGACGAAAACATCAACTCTCAGCCTTTCATGCGCTGGCGCGATCGCTTCTTGTTTGTAGCAGAAGCAATTAAAAAGGCTCAGGCTGAAACGGGTGAAATCAAGGGTCATTACCTCAACTGTACCGCTGGTACCTGCGAAGAAATGATGAAGCGGGCTGAGTTTGCTAAGGAACTCGAAATGCCCATCATCATGCACGACTACCTCACAGGTGGTTTCACAGCTAATACCACCCTGGCAAAATGGTGCCGTGACAATGGTATGCTGCTGCACATTCACCGCGCTATGCACGCTGTAATCGACCGTCAGAAAAACCACGGAATGCACTTCCGGACGTTGGCCAAGTGTCTGCGGATGTCCGGCGGTGACCACATCCACACCGGTACAGTAGTCGGTAAGCTGGAAGGTGAGCGCGGGATCACAATGGGGTTTGTGGACTTGCTGCGCGAGAACTATGTGGAGCAAGACTTGTCTCGCGGTATTTACTTCACTCAAGACTGGGCTTCTATGCCTGGCGTAATGGCAGTAGCCTCTGGTGGTATTCACGTCTGGCATATGCCCGCACTGGTAGAAATCTTTGGGGATGACTCCGTGCTGCAATTCGGTGGTGGTACGCTAGGACACCCTTGGGGTAATGCGCCTGGTGCAACTGCCAACCGGGTGGCTCTAGAAGCCTGCATTGAGGCTCGCAACGCAGGTCGTGACCTTGGTCGCGAAGGCAACGATATCCTTCGTGAAGCTGCCAAGTGGTCTCCTGAATTGGCGATCGCTTGCGAAACTTGGAAGGAAATCAAGTTTGAATTTGAAGCTATGGATACCGTCTGATCAATTCCAATCGGCTTTTAGCTATCAGCCTACAGATTTATTCCATTTTAGGCTGATAGCCAAGGTCTAACAGCTTCTCGGCTGGGGTCAATTATGGACTTAAAACAAGTTGCAAAAGATACAGCTAAGGTGCTAGCTAGCTACCTGACCTATCAAGCAGTGCGGATTGTGGTTACTCAATTGAGTGAAACAAATCCTCCCTTAGCAATCTGGCTGAATGGCTTCTCTTCAACAGGCAAGGTTCAGGATGGGGAAGCCTACCTCCAAGAGTTACTCCAGGAGAATCAGGACTTGGCTTTTCGAATCATGACTGTGCGAGAACATTTAGCCACAGAAGTGACAGATTTCCTGCCAGAGATGACTCGGGCTGGGATTGCCCAAGCCAATATGGGACACCGCCGTCAGCATCTGGAGCGAATCACACAGTTGCCCTTGCGTGATCCGATCACCGAGAGCACCTTTCTACCAGAAGCTTTGCCCGAAAATACAACTGATTCAAAACCTACCCTGGACAACTCGAATTAGTTTCTAGTGCTAAACCACCTCTATCCGGTGAAGCTGTTACTTAACTCACATTAGAGATAACTCAAGAAAACAATGAAAACCCTACCTAAAGAGACTCGTTACGAAACCCTCTCCTACCTTCCTCCTTGACAGATGCCCAGATTTCTAGGCAGATTCAGTACATTTTGGAGAAAGGCTATATTCCTGCAGTCGAGTTCAACGAAAAGTCAGATCCGACTGAATTCTACTGGACAATGTGGAAACTGCCACTGTTCGGCGCTAGAAGTACTCAAGAAGTGCTAAGCGAGATCCAGGCTTGCCGTTCTGAGTACTCCAACTGCTTTATTCGAGTTGTCGGTTTCGATAACATTAAGCAGTGCCAGATTCTCAGCTTCATCGTTCATAAGCCGACTACGAAGCGGTTCTAGAAGGGCTTGAAAATCTGAATTGAGGGGAAGGTAGACTATTCTACCTTCCCCTATCTCTTGTTCCCTGACGAATACTCCAACTCGATCAACCTATTTGACAGATTTATGAGCTACTATATTTCCCCCAGCTTTTTGGACAAACTTGCAGTTCACATTACCAAGAACTTTCTCAATCTTCCTGGGTTGCGAGTGCCTCTGATTTTGGGAATTCACGGTCGTAAAGGTGAGGGAAAGTCATTTCAATGTGAGTTAGTTTTCAAACTCATGGGTATTGAGCCAGTCCGGATGTCTGCTGGGAACTGGAAAGCCCTGATGCTGGAGATCCTGTCCGTTTGCTCCGAACTCGCTATCGCGAAGCTGCCGAACTGATCAAAGTCAGGGGTAAGATGTGCGTTCTGCTGATTAATGACCTGGATGCAGGTGCAGGTCGAGTTGATACGTCCACGCAGTATACGGTCAATACCCAACTGGTCAACGGCACACTAATGAACATTGCCGACAACCCTACAGATGTGCAGTTGCCTGGGAGCTACGAAACTCAGCCGATAAATCGGGTTCCGATTATTGTTACTGGAAATGATTTTTCTACGTTGTATGCTCCCCTGATCCGAGATGGTCGGATGGAAAAGTTTTATTGGGAACCGAGCCGGGAAGATCGCATTGGTGTTGTTAGCGGTATCTTTGAGGAAGATGGTCTTGGTCAAAAAGAGATTGGGCAACTTATTGATACGTTCCCACGCCAGTCAATTGACTTTTTGGTGCTTTACGTTCACGAGTATACGACGAGCAAGTTCGTGAGTTTATTCATCAGGTCGGTCTCAACAAAGTATCCGTCCAGTTAGTGAATAACCCAGAATTTACAGTCCGGTTCCGTAAAGGTGATTTTGGGCTGGCTCGCCTGATTGACTTAGGCAATCTTATTGTTCACGAACAGCAACGGGTGCAAAATATGCGCCTGGCACAAGAGTATGTAACAGTGCCAACCAAGAGCAACGAGGAATTGAGACAAAGATCTCTGAATCTGCACCTGCTTATCAGCCAGTGAAGCCAAGCTCAATTGGTTTACTAGAAGCACCAACGACCTCCAATAATGGTGGGTCCAGTTACTCTTACGGGAATGAGACTTTACCCAATGGGATAGCTTTTAATGAAATAGAGCGACTCTTGGAGCAGGGCATCCGCCAGGGAGGTCGTCTCAGTCTTGAGATTGCAAATCCCCGTGAAAAATCTCAAAATAACTGGCAAAGTTGGAAATGGAAGACTCCCCTGAAAATGCTGCCAGGGCAATGACACAGATCAAGGAGTGCCTGAATGAAAATCCTGGCTGCTTTATCAAGCTGGTGGGCTATAACCCCAAGACCCAAACCCGGACGTTAGAAGAGATTATTGTCCGCCCATAATTGCAGGGTGTTTTCCATCTTTTGCAGCAAGTGCGCTTGACAAAATCGCGTGTAAAAGCCCGATGCAGTTTTCCCATAACCTACTTCCTTTATCTGAGAAGTGTTAGTGTTTCTTGGAACGCAGATTTCATGAGCTTTTAAAATGAGTAGACCTAAAGATGTAAGGATAGAGGTGCAGTCTTGCTACTTTAAACTCAACTTGTTTTGGCATAGAAATTTACTTCGTTATCGGTTCTATTTGGGTAATCCGCAGTAGCTGGATAATAGTTGCTAAAGGAGCGATATATTTAATGCCAATAGTAGCGTTCGGTAGTAATCGCACTGTTTATCTATATTTGAGATAAGGAGCGATCGCGCTGCCTATGATCTTGCACTATATCTCAGCAATTATAAATCGCGCCTACACAAAACGAAGCCTGCCTTTGCAGACTTGACGCAGAATAAAAGTTTTACAACCCGCGCTGGCGGGTTTTGTCTGTATACGCAACTTACAGTCGCCAGGTGCAAGATATCAGGCTACACTAAACCAACAAGTTGATTTACCATAACCCCCAGTACAACCAAACCTAAGATACTCATCAATCCCGCAGGCATAAATTTACGAGTTTTAGCTAACCGAATAGCAAAAACAATTATTAAAACAGTTGTAACGATTGTTGTCAAAATTAGCCCCCAAGCTTGCCCCTGTAGTTGCAGCACTCCACCAAAAATCAGTAATAAGCCGCTGATGCTGCCAGAAATCAACGAAGCTTTGCTTTGCACTTGGACATAACCAATAATGCCGCCGATAATGGCTAAGATGCCGTAGGCGATCGCAGCGATGATACCTCCAAATTCATTACTTAAACCCTATCTAGCTTTGATATTTATATTCAAACGTTGGCAGACAATTTACCATAGCTCAGGTACATCACCCAATTAATTAATGGACAACCAAGCGATGCTTTCGGCAAGTACTTCGTTTTACGCCTCGATCCAATTCCTCCAACGTCAAGCAGCATCGCTTTTGCTCTATCAATCCGTCCTCACAGGCGAAGTTGGTCAAGCATTTCTCAATTTACTGCAAGCTCTACGCCATAGCGACGGCGAAGGACTAGGTTGCCTCCAGGTATACGGTGGTTCAACGCGCTGTCCGCTAGAAATCAAAGCTGGCAAGACTACCTGATTACTCAAATTCTCACAGATGCTAATCCATTCACAATTCTTGTCCAACAAGCAGACTTGGCGAAATTACCACCATCTCTGCTAGCCGCGGTCAAGCAAGATTTACAAGCGTTGCAGAGTCTCTACAAATGCAGTAGCGATACTTTAAGTCAGTGGGTACAAACTGCAAGCGATTTGCCTGTTGCACCTGTTGCTTGGAATTATGAGCCAGCTGCGGTGCAAATCCTTGATGAATTACCTCTACGAGCAAGTCTGCAACAGCTAGACAATTGGGTGGATGCACTGGAGGAATTAGCAGCCTACTACCGGAAATTTGGCACAGGGATATTTGCCCAGTATCGGGCTTTGCGTTGGCAGTCGGGGCAGATGGTGGGTATTCTGCATCCCGATCCAGTCCAGTTGAATCAGTTAGTGGGTTATGAATTTCAGCGAGACGTTTTGCTGAATAATACAGAGTTTTTACTTGCAGGCTACCCAGCGTTGCACGTATTGCTCTATGGTAGTCGCGGTTCTGGTAAATCTTCTTTGGTGAAGGCGTTGTTGAATGAATATGGTAATCGCCAGCTGCGCCTGATTGAAGTTGCTAAGTCTGACCTAAACGACCTACCAGTAATTGTAGAGCAGTTGCGCGGCGTACCGCAGAAGTTCATTATCTTTGTAGATGACCTCTCGTTTGAAGAAGATGACGATTCTTTTAAAGCCCTTAAAACCGTGTTGGAAGGAAATTTAACTGCACGAGCGCAGAATGTAGTGATGTATGCAACTTCTAATCGACGACACTTGGTTCGGGAGTTTTTTGGCGATCGCCCTCGTCCTAGCAATAATGAAGAAGTCAACGCTTGGGATACAGTACAGGAGAAACTTTCATTTAGCGATCGCTTTGGGCTAACTTTAACCTTTGAGCCAGCTGACCAGCCAACTTACTTAACTATTGTTCGACATTTGGCAACGCAAGCTAAAATTACTCTCAGTCAGTCTGATTTGGAACATCGCGCCTTGCAGTGGGCAACTCGCCATAATGGTCGTTCAGGACGGACAGCACGACAGTTTATTGACTTCCTTCAAGCAGAGTTGACTGTTTCTGGTCATACTAAATCCAGTTAATTATTTCTGTAGTAGCTCACTTCAGCTATGACAAAAAATCTGTTACTTCTAGGTTCAGTTGCCTTTGGTGTAAGCTTTGCTCTTAGCCTGCTTATCAACAGAGACATTAAACCAGCCTTGATTTCCGGATTAATCACCGTACCTGCTACTTTGTTGGGGGTATTCGTTGTCAATGGCAAGCAGAGAATTCAGAAAAAACAAACTTTAACCGCTCTCCAAAATCAACTGTATCAGCTTCAGAGACAAGAAATACAGTTAAATCAGTCTCTTAATGCGATCGCTACTGAAGAACAGATAAAAAGTAACATAAACTTTCTTAAAATAGAATTAAATCAACTATACGCTCAAATTGCTGAACAACGAAGCTATAAGCAGCAGCTAAATCAGGACTTAATTACTCTTGGCGAACACAGGAATCAGCTAGAAATAACCTCACATGACTTGCAAAGTCAAGTTCAAAACTGTGAACAACGCAAAAAAGAATTGCATCAATTTATGCAGTTTATGAATGCTGAGAAGCAGGAAGCTGAAGCTAGCTTTAATTCAATTCAAGTCAACCTCAATCAACTGCAATTAGAAGTTACAAACCAACAGAACCAAAACGAAGAATTGAAGCATAGTTTATTAGTCATCAACGAATCAAAACTTCAACTAGAAGATACATTATATAATTTGCAGATTCAAATTCAGGAGTCTGAAATACAGAAAATAGCTTTAGAGATTTCTCTATCAGAGATTACTCAAGAAAAAGAGGCAACAAAAATTAACTTAGAGGTACTGCAAGCCCAACTAAGTCAATTACAAACTCAAATATTAGAGCAACAAAATAATAAAAACAAGCTAGAGCAAGATTTAATTACCCTTAGTAAAAAAATAGCAATCAAACAAAACCAACCTGAAATTATCTCTAATGAATGGGTTGAATTTGCAACGCGACTAACTAAACCTAAGCTTGAGGTAATTAAAGCAATAATCCAACAAAGTGACCCAAATGCAGCAATAAAAAAAATTGCAGAAGAAAACATTACAATGCCAGAATTATTAATTGATGCTATAAACGAGTGTGCTTTAGATACTATTGGCGACTTAATTATTGAACCAGGGTCAGAATTAGGTACTGTGGGAATTTTAGAAGAGTATTTAATAAATTTAAATAAAGTAATTAATATCAACGAAATAAATTAAAGTAAATGACAATCAAAATTACTAAAAGAGTATCTACTGCTCTAATTAATTCCCTTGGTGCAGGAGTAGTGCCTAGAATTGGTCTTGAACATATTGCTGTAGGTAGAGAAAAAGAAGTTACAGCATTTTTACAGGATCTAGAAAACATTACTGAAGGCGGTGCAGCATTCCGTTTTGTTGTCGGACGTTACGGAGCTGGTAAAAGTTTTATGCTGCAACTGATTCGTAACCACGCTATGGAACGCGGTTTTGTTGTCGCTGATGCAGACTTATCTCCAGAACGTCGACTGATAGGAACTAATGGTCAAGGTGTGGCGACTTATCGTGAGTTAATGCAAAATATTTCTACAAAATTCCGTCCAGATGGTGGCGCACTAGCAGCAATTTTGGAAGCATGGATTAATGGCATCCAAAATCAAGTTGCTCAAGATACTGAGATGCGTCCAAATGATCATGGTTTTGATTACAATGTAGAATCAAAAATTTTGGAGGCAGTTAAAAATACCGAAGGCTTAGTTCATGGGTTTACGTTTGCTGCTGTGGTTACAACTTATTGGCGCGGATACCGATTAGATGATACTGACAAAAAGAATGCAGCATTGCAGTGGTTGCGAGGAGAATTTGATAATAAGACTGATGCCAAGTCAAAGCTAGGTGTACGAGACATTATTGATGATGAAACTTGGTATGACTATATTAAGTTATTTGCTAAGTTTGTGTCTGATATTGGTTACACAGGTCTTTTAGTTTTACTTGATGAAGCCGTTCATCTGTACAAAATCAACCATACAATGTCTCGGCAAAACAATTACGATAAATTATTAGCAATGTTTAACGACATCATGCAAGGTAAAGCTGAATATTTAGGCATTTACTTGGGTGGAACACCTAAGTTTTTAGAAGACCCAAGACGAGGATTATTTAATGATCAAGCATGGCAAAGACGTACCGCAAAAAGTCGTTTTACTAAAGGTTTTCAGGACACTTCTGGTCCAGTTATTCGGTTAGAAAATTTGACTGAAGAAGAAATATTACTGCTTTTGCAGCAGTTAGCTGAAGTTCATGCAACTCATTATGGTTACGAAAAGGCTATTACAACTCATCAGTTTAGTGACTTTATCCAAGAAATTGTTAGCCGCTTAGGTGCAGAAGTATTGCTAACACCAGGAGAAATAGTGCGCGATTTTATTAGTGTTTTGAATATCTTGCAACAACATCAAGAACTTTCTTTTAATGAACTAATTCATAGTTCTATGCCACTTACTACTGTAGATAAAAATTCAGATGTAGATGGAAACGGTGAAGTTGCTGAGTTTACTTTATGAGTAACGATTCTGAGCAGGACACCTTACACACATTTTCCCGACTCGCACCATTTATTCAAGAATACATCTACACTCATAACTGGAGTGAATTACGCCCAATCCAAATTGAAGCTTGTAGAATAATTTTTGATACAGATGCTCACTTATTACTTGCTGCTGGAACTGCATCAGGAAAAACAGAAGCGGCTTTTCTTCCAGTTTTAACTTTGTTACATGAAAAACCTCCTAATACTATAGGAGCGTTATATATTAGCCCAATTAAAGCATTAATTAACGATCAGTTTGAGCGGTTAAATAGCCTATTAAAAGAAGCCGATATTCCTGTTTCACATTGGCACGGTGATGTATCTCAAAGTCGTAAACAAATCCTACTTAAAAACCCTAAAGGTGTTCTTCAAATTACTCCAGAATCTTTAGAAAGTCTATTAATTAATAAAAATACTGAACTAAGTCGTTTATTCAAATATTTACGGTTTGTGATCATTGATGAGATTCATTCGTTAATGGGTTCTGAACGTGGGGGTCAAATTCTTTGCCAGTTAGCACGTTTGTCGAAATTTATTCAAAACCCACCGCGTCGAATTGGCTTGTCTGCAACTCTTGGTGATTACTCATCAGCTGCACAGTGGCTGCAAGCAGGAACCCAAAGGCAGGTTATTACCTCAGATATTCAGGGTGGACAACGCAAACTACATTTGGCTGTAGAGCATTTTTATGTTCCTAATCAACCTGTTGAAAATAATAATTCAGTTGTAAGCCCTTATTACAAGTACATATTCAATCACACAAAATCTCGTAACTGTCTGATATTTGCTAATAACCGTGCTGAGACAGAATCAGTTATTGCCACCCTGCGTCAAATTGCAGCAGCTGAGGGACTACCGGATATTTATCATGTTCATCATGGCAGTATCTCTGCTAAATTGCGAGAAACGGCTGAAGAAGCAATGCGCGATCGCACTAGTCCGGCTGTTACGGCAGCAACAGTTACCCTGGAACTAGGAATAGATATCGGTCAATTAGAGAGAGTAATTCAGTTAGAAGCACCAATATCTGTGTCTAGCTTTTTACAGAGGTTAGGACGTTCGGGGAGACGAGGTGAACCTCCTGAAATGCGGTTTGTATGTGCTGAAGCAGAATTATCTGGTGAGGAATCACTGCCTGAACAAATTCCCTGGCAATTATTGCAAGCGATCGCGATCATTCAACTTTATTTGGAAGAACGCTGGATTGAACCGATACGTCCTGTTCAATACCCTTTGAGCTTACTGTATCACCAAACAATGAGCATCTTAGCAGCTATGGGAGAACTTTCAGCTACTGCACTTGCGGCGCAAGTTTTAACTTTGCCACCGTTTAGCGCTATTTCCAAAGATGATTTTCGGCAATTACTACGCTACCTAATTGATATTAACCACATTCAGCAGACTGAACAAGGTGGACTAATTATCGGTTTAACTGGGGAAAAAATAGTGCGTTCTTTCCAGTTTTACGCTGTCTTTGCAGACAACAGAGAGTATAAAGTTAGAGACGACTCAATGGAAATTGGCAGTATTATTATGCCGCCACCACCTGGAAATCAGTTTACTTTAGCAGGTAGAACGTGGCACGTTTTAGATATTGAGCCAAAAGCAAAAACTATTTGGGTTAAGCAAGTTGAAGGTATAGCTAGTATTTCCTGGCGCAGTGGTAGTAGTAGCGATATTCATTCCAAAGTTTTGCACAGAATGCGTCGCGTTCTATTTGAAGATGTTTCGTACAGCTACTTGCAAAATAATGCTAAAGAAAGACTGAAGATAGCACGTCAACTGGCGCAGAATGCTGAATTAGATAGAGTTAATATTCTACGCTTAGAAAGTAAGACTTGCTGTATTTTTCCTTGGATGGGTACTGTGGCTTACCGCACTTTGGCAAGATTACTTAAGTTATGTCAGGATTTAGAAATTAGAGGTATTAGTGGTGTTAACCCCTATTTCCTTATACTTAAACTTGGTAAAATTAAATTAACAGAACTTGATAAAAAAATCGTTTCTTTGTGTGAGCAGGAAATTACAGTACAGGATTTAGTTAGTCCTCAAGAAGCACCGAGACTTCAAAAATATGATGAATTTATTCCTTCTACCCTGCTTGGCAAAGCCTTTGCTCTCGACTACCTGGATTTAGTGGAATTAAGAAGGATTATTAATAGCTGGTAGTCAGCTTCCGGGACAAATACGATAACTTAATTTATTAACTTTTGCTAAAAAATGATATGTTTTTGTCAATTTACTGCCTGCGTTAGACTAGTCTAAACAACGTAAATACATCATAGAACTAAAAAGTGTAGTTTTATTTTCTAAACGAAGATACAAGGTGTGTTAGAAATATATAGTGTGAATCAGATAGAATTATATGAACTCCATGAGATACAGATTGCGAGCGAGAGTTCTCGTCGCATCAC
>JAUJND010000032.1 GCA_030446505.1 Chroococcidiopsidaceae cyanobacterium YX2bin18
AGCAATACACTGAGGCGATTATTTTCTGCATGAACGCTAGACGGAGACGACACAGTTGCGTTTGCCGCCTGCTGAAAAAAATCAGATGCTTGCGTATAAAACTTTCTAGCCGCACCCTGGCGAGGCCTGTAAAGACAGCGCCAGGGAGTTGATGCAATTTCTTTTTGTGTGTCAAGACTTGCTCGTGTTCTATTGCCCCACGCTTGAAATGTGTTACCTATACTGAGCAGGGCAGCACTTTCATCTTCAGGCGAGCGCAATACTTTAGCTATATTTAGACTTAGCTGCAACAGTTTCGTGGACAATTCTAAATTATCGAGTTTTTGGAAGACATCACCCAGGCTACGCAAGCCAATTACCTTAATCTGGGTATTCGGTATTTTTTCAATAGCTTTGAGTAAGGAATCTTCCAGTTGTTGATTTTGGTTTGTCTGAACTAATTTCCGACAGTCTAAGTCAGTGGTATTGAAGGCTTGCAGTAAAGTGTTACAGGCTCTTGGGTAAAATCCTAAAGCTTGTAGGGCTTCAGCCATGTTGATCTGAATTTTTGTAGCGCCTTCAAAATCACCGACCTGAGCATAAGCATCTGCCGCCTGTTGCCAGACTTTAGCTGCTTGCGAGAACTGTCCAGCTTCATACAGTTCTTGTCCTTGAATAGCTAGTTGTGAAGCTTTTTTGTCTGCTTTATTAACTTGAGAGGACAAGAATGTACGCTGTATAACTGGTGCTTTCAGCGCTGACACTTGCTCTTTAGGTAGAGCAATACTCACCATTGTTAATAAGGCGAGAATAATTAGTACAAACGCACGGCTAGTTCTCCGCCAGCGTATTCTGTCCACTAGATACCATTTACGGGGCATAGCAAGTCGCTTGAGTTGAATCAGAACTATCAGGTGTGACGTTGGGAGGTTGAGATGTCAGGACAACTTCCCCTTTGTTATTTAACACCCAACCTTGAGCTTCCACTAGCTGAGTAGACCTAGAGGGCGTTGTAAGTTTAGCAGTTACTGATGATGAGCGATTCTTTTCTGCGGCTACCAATGTACCATCATTGGCTAAGATTGCTTCAGTCCGTAGCGGATCTCCTGGTTGTGGTGGTAAGCCGCCGCGTCCAGTAATAATAAATTCACTTTTCCCTTCAGCTACGTTACTTCCGCTCCCTGAACACCCTTGGGCAACTAGTGCCGAGACATCGATTGGCTGCTCTGGTAAGTCAGTTAACGCTTGACCAGGGTTGGTGTCCAGTATGTTAAACGTTACCTGACCGCTTAAGGAGGGGTTTGTTTGCGAAATAGCCGTAATATCATTACTTGGTAATCGAGCGGGGTCTAGTTCATTTGGATTGTTGGTTTCTAATAAAACCTGAAGTTCTTCCCGGCTACGCGGCACAAGCCCAAAAATAGCAGCGGCTGTGATGTTAACTTCACCTCCTTTACCTAAAAAAGCATTGGCTGTGATGTCACTATTTTCTAAAAAGGGGGCAACTAGAAACTTGGTATTAATATTGATTTGACCGCCATCTCCTCCAGATTGAGCATTGCCTGCGCTAGTAGATATCTGGCTATTGCGGCGCAGCAGCAATAGGTCGTCTGAGTTGATTGTAATATTTCCGCCTTGAGCGCTTTGAGTTGTCGCAGTAATTCCTGCCTTATTGTCTAAGCGAACATAATCAGCATTGACTAGAAGCGTTCCAGCATTTTGTTTACTATCATTTCTGACTGTAAGTTGAGCACCATCTTTTAAATTTAAGCGTCGTGTGTAGATCGTAACGTTTCCAGATAAAGCGTCCGGTGGCTGTTTAATGTTATACAAATAGTTCAAAAAAGGGTCTACAGCGCTTACGGAGGAGGTAATTATACTAGGATTTAAAGAAGGATTAACTGAACTTGAGCCATTAATATTAACAGAGTCAGAAGCATTAATAGTAATATCTCCAGAATTACCTGTCTTTAGACCTGATGCTGCAACTCTGCCTCCATTTTCAATAGTTAACTCCCTTGTTTGAATAGCTATCGTACCAGCATCGCCAGGAGAAATAGATTGGGAAGATATACTACTTGGCGAAAAGGCAGGAATAGGTTTTTGTCCAGGACCTAATAATACACCTACAGCATAGCCTCCCGATATTTTCAGAGAATCAAAAGCGTTTACGCTTACGTTACCTCCTTTTCCATCACCGAAAGTCGAAGATAAAAGAGAGCCTCCGTCCTCAATTAATAATTTTCTAGTTGATAAATTAACATCGCCTGCCTTACCGGAACCATAAGTTATAGTACCAAAGGCGGAGCCAACGCCGGAGCTTTCATTCTTTGAAGTACCAAGAATTTCAACTGATTCAGTAGAATTTATAGTTAGATTTCCACTATTACCAGAGCCAAAAGTAAGAAGAGTAATCAGTCCAGAATCTCGACCAACTAATTTATTAGCTGAAAGAATAATATCAGAGCCTTTACCAGATTCAGTTGAAGTTACAATACCTCTATTGATTCTTTGTATACCAAATAAAGGCTGTTTATTGAAAGGTGTTATTCCAGTCAGGTCTAAATCTTGTAATGCATCTATACGTATTGCTCCTGCATTATGAGTACCAAAACTTGCAATTAAAGCTAGTGAACCGTCTGTAAAAGTTATGTTTTTACCTTGAATATGGATATCTCCAAATAATATTCCACTAGCATCTAATAGAGATTGCTCAGTAAAGCTGACATCTTTAAAGTTATTTGCCGCTCCTTCATAGTTTATACTCCAACCAGAAAGTGTAGGTGTTAATTCAGCTATTCCAGAGTCAACACTACCTATTTCAATTCGACCAGAGGGCTGTCGCTACACCACCTTCAAAAGAAACATTACCTCCTACTAAAGCTAAAGTTTTACCAGGTTGCAAACGCAAGCCATTCTGACTTTCGCCTGGTCCAGATAGCCTAATAGAGGCAGCAACCTGACTACCGATAACAAACTGTGTGTGTCCAGTACCCTGCACATTAATTCCGCCAGGATTTCCTGTAAAATTTAATCCTATTGGAACATTTACAGTTAGTAATGCAGTTGGCTGAGGCTGTTTAGCACTAAACTGAGAGCCATCAGCAAAGTTGAGACTACTAGCTGTACTTGCCAGAAAAGAACCACCAAGGTTTAGACTGGCATTAGGACCAAATATAATTCCATTGGGATTGAGAAGAAATAGATTAGCTGTACCATTGGCTTTGATTAAACCATCAATATTTGAGATAGATGAACCTGTTATCCGACTAATAATATTTTGAATGCTCTGACTATTGTTAAAATATGCTATTTCTCCAGTAGGAACAGAAAACTGTTCAAAGCTGTGAAATAGATTGCCTTCTGCGGTAGTACCACCAGTAATGATAGTAGTATTACTGTCTAGAGTAACTTTAGAATTATCATCCATAGTTCCGTCAGGGATAATTTGTGCTTGAGCTGCTCCAGAGGCTAACACAAGGCTATTTACTACAAAGTGAATGCATATAATGAGGTTTTTTTGTTTTTCATGATTAATTGTTTATTGGCTATTTTGTTTTCAATTTAAATCATGCTAATACAAAGATGCTGCTATTTGCTATTACTGTATATAGCAATTTATTCATCTTTTAAACACCTAAATCTTTGTATTTGACTAACATATTACTTTAACTATAATGTAATGAAACTGAAAAATTGTTTGAAAGTTTAGCTCTAGGAGTCCAGTAGTGAAACTGCCTTGGCAAAAGTGGTTGTTTGAAACTCTCTACAAAAACCGCTATTTTTACCGCTTTGCAAGTACAGTACCATTTGCTGGACAATGGCGTACTTGGCAACGGCTTATTTTATCCCGTTTACACGGGTACAAAGTTCTTGAACTTGGTTGTGGTCTGGGCGACCTACTAGCAGATATGGTTGAGGCAGGTTACAACTGTCGCGCCGTAGAACATTCAATAGAAATGGTAGACGCGGCTCGCTCGACTCTTGTAGAACGATGTCAAGGCGAGCCTACTTGGGTAATTCAAGGGCAGTCTCAGCATTTACCGTTCACCGATGCTTCATTTGATAGCGTTGTTAGTACCTTTCCTAGCGAATATATCTGTAACCCCAAGACGATCGCTGAAGTTGAACGCATACTTATCCCTGGAGGTCGCCTAATCGTTCTCGTTGGAGCAAAACTACTATCTGTTAATCCTATTGAGTCATTCCTGCTCCTAATTCAAATGTTCTTTGATGGATCGGCTGTGTTCTTTAGACCTGGCAGAGAAAGGTATAGAAGATTTGAGACAAGCACGGACATTACCACTGAGCTTGTCCGTGATGCGGAGTTTGGAAACCATATTCCACTTGAACAGTACGGGCTTCGTCGCCGATGTGAGCGTGTGTGCCATCACCAGTGGGAAGTATATATCATAATAGGAGAAAAGTAACCGAAAACGTTAGTTAAGTTGGGGCTATATACTCAAGTCCCGGACTCTCCTGGTTGCTATACCGTCGATCTGAAGTTTGTTAAAAAAGAAGCGAAAGCAAAAAAGGTTAGAGGCAACAAACGCCAAGCACAAAAGCCCAACAGCAGAGTAACAGAAGGAATGCTGCCGCGTTACCAGAATTTGACTTTTACCGAAGCGGTTGAGACTGTAGTGCGCGATCGCTCTGGTGAAATAGTTACCACCGACATAATGGCGCGGGACTTGTATGGCGAAGTGGAAGAGCCAGCTTTGGTGGAGGCGAAGAACAAAGTTGGCAAGACGCTGTGGAGTGGTGGTAGCTAAGGGCGGTGGCAAAGTGTACCAGAGCACAAGGGAGCGTATACGCTAACCATAGAATTGAACTTAGAAACGCCAGCCTAGTTGCTATTCACTTTGCCTTACTGACATCTCCACGCCGTTTCAGTCACCATATTTTTGCTGCATAGAGGCTACCCTTTTCTTGACTCCAGCTTGTTTTCGTTTCTTATAGCGCTCTTTGGCATCCTTTAACACTTTTTTCATTAAGTTTGGGTTAGCATCACACTGACAAAATAATGATTCAATTAGAGTTTCGGCAGTCAACGTTTGACGCGAACATACTGCGTCAAGTTCCAGACAAATTTCCTCGTCAAGTCGGATAGTCAAACGCTTCAATTTAGAGGGGTAATTATCAAGCTCTTTGTCGCAATTCGATGATTCTTTCTCCTGAGTTGGAACCCTATTTACTGATGCCTTTGATAAATTACCAGACTCGTCTAGGTCAATGGTCTGTTCAGGTTTCTTTGGAGTAGTTGTGGTCTGTTGGAGTAGTGGATCATCTCGATCAGGCACTACTACCCTCTGACGATTACTTCTCAAATCTTCTAATAAATCACCACTAGACATATTTTTATCCTACGAGTTCTGCTTTCTCTACCAATGCCTGTTGCGTCATTTTTTCGATAAGTATCTCGAAGGGATATTCAAGCTCCGCATATCCAAGTTCGTGAGGAGTTAATTTTTGGTTAATTGCCTCTTTAAATTGCTCTGATTCTCTAATAGAGGGGAGTATCATTTCTTGACCCATAAGTTCTGCCATTGCCTCGATAGTACGCCGACTTTGCTTTGTACGATTATGCCCGACCCACTTATCCCGAAACGGCAAGACTCCCAAGATTTCTCCATTAAACACTCTTGTTTTTTTAAGTATCTCCAGCAACTCCATTGTGCGTACTAACGAGGAGAAACCTTTGATTGTTGCCTCCATAGGGAGGATAAGTGCATTTGAGGCCCCAATAGTTGTTAAACATAGCTGTGAACGTTGGGGTGGCGAATCAATAATACAAAATTTGAATGTTCTAGAAATGGGTTCAAGTTGCTGTCGTAGCAGATAAGCCCCACATCCAGACCCAGACAGAAAATCCTGTACGCTATCAAGACCACCATCTGAGGGGATTAAAAAGAGGTTAGAAAACTCAGTAACATAAATGCCATCTGTTACATCAACTTCTCCTTTCAGCACTTCTAGCAAAGTAGGATGACTTTTTTCGACTTTATGCCCAACAAACGTTGTCAGGCTACTTTGTGGATCTGCATCTACCAGCAGCACTGGATAGTTTTGCTGGGCTAAAAGTCGAGCAGTAAGTAGGGCTACGGTACTTTTACCTTGCCCTCCCGCCAGTGATTCACACGCAGCAGTGAACATTTATCGTTGCCTCGCTGATACTCAAGTTCAATCGTTGCCTCATACTATACATTAATAAAACTACCACTTTATTAATATAATTTTTACTAACTATATTATTTTTTAAATTTATAAATGTTTAAATGCCGTCATTTATAAATTTAGTAATTTGGAAAACTGTAACTTTATAATATTTGTAATTAATAGTTTACACAATGTATAACTTAGTATATGTATATATGATTATAGTCATACTAGACTTAATCAAGGCTATATGATTGTTTACCACCCTAACCAGGAATAAACGATGAGACTTACATTAGAACTTGACGTAGAAGAAGATGGGCGTATTATTGCAGAAATAGTAGAGCTACCTGGTGTTCTAGTTTATGGACAAACTGAAGAGGAGGCGATCGCCAAAGTCCAAGTTTTAGCCCTGCGCGTATTAGCAGATCGGATAGAACACGGAGAAGCTACTCCAAAATCAATGACTATTTCTTTTGTAGCGGCATGAGCCAGTGGCGTTCTACCAAAGCCAAGCGTGTACTAGCTGCGCTGTTACGAATTGGCTGGCGTATTAAGCGTGAAACAGCCTCATCTCACAAGATTTTAGAACGTGGCGGTTGGGAGGATTATACATTTGCCTTCCACGACGGCGACGAGGTTGGACCTCGGATGCTAGCTCGTATTGCTAAAAAAACAGGGTTACAACCAGAAGATGTATAAAGTTAAAGCGCTCCACCACAAATAAATAGGTTGTAGCAGCTAGCCATTACATTGCCAATCAAACTTTGCACTATGGTTAAACTTCCGCAATGTGGTCGCTGTCTGCTATGCGCCCATGAGCAACTCATAGTTTGTGCAGTTCATCCGTCTGGACCAACTGGCGATACCTGTCTTGATTTTCGACCCAATCCTTAACTAGAGGACAACCGTTTTGTCGATTTTTTGGGCTTAGAAGCCCAACAGCAAGACAATGAGCCATTTAGCAACCCATTCAATCTAGAACCTGTCGAGGAACTGTGGGAGCCGGAAGGTGCATCTTACTATGCAGGTGAGTTAATCCTGCAACCAAAACAGCCCTGGACACAAGAAGAACAGTTAAGCTTACTAGACACGCATCTGATGTTTACTGGTAGATGTCCAGCGTGTAAACGACAGTTCCCCCGCTATGATAGAGCACTCATACATTGGGATTGCGAATGCGGTTGGATGGACGATACAGTATGAAGTGCGATTCTGCTCGTTCATGAACTAAATACTGCTGCACCGAATTAGGTCAAAACTTCTAAACTGTGATCGCTTCCCTTCAGTTTTAGGGAACGCTTAGTAAAGAATTGCAGCTATCCAAATGACTTATACCTTAAATGCTTCTACTTTAATCCTGACTTTGCTTTTAGCTCCAGTACCAGTAATAGCGATCGCTCAAACTCTTACTGGTCACGTCATATCTGTTGGAGACGGCGATACTCTGCGTGTTGGAACAGGAGGAAAAACTGTAACCGTACGCCTAGCGTGTATAGACAGTCCTGAAACCGCCCAAGCCCCATTTGGTAAGGCAGCTGCTGATAGGTTAAGACAACTACTACCTCCTAGTCAACAAGTGACCCTAAGAGTAGCAGATACGGATCGCTATGGTCGCTCTGTTGCTAAGGTGTATAAGGGTAATCTCTCAATCAACTTAGCTTTAGTGCAAGAAGGGCAAGCAGTGGTTTATAGGGAGTACCTCAACGCTTGTCCAGAGTTGAAGGAAAGACTACTGCAAGCTGAAGCTAATGCTAGAAGTCACAGGATTGGCTTTTGGAATCAGACGAGTCCAATCCTGCCAGCAGATTTTAGACGTGGCAAAAGGGCAGTTAGTATACCGAAGCCTGCTACTGGAGCGCGATCACAAAGAGATAGTTCGTTTACTCGTGACTATAATTGCAGCGATTTTAAAACTCAGGCTGAGGCGCAAAGAATTTTCAATTCTAGCCCTGGAGATCCATACAAGCTCGATGGAGATTCCGACGGGGTAGCTTGTGAGTCTCTGCCTTAAAGATTAACTGCAAATCATTCTGCTTAACTTTGAACAATTTGCTCAATTAGGGCAAGATAGAAATTACTCACTGATATACATTCAGATTTAATGTTTCGCGTCGCAACTCGTGGATTTTCGCAGGAGTTTGAAAGATGGACAGATGCCGTAAATACTGCCAATTCACTTAAACCTAACTGCAAAAGTTGGTTGGAAGATATCAGAATCTTTGATGGTGAAAATTTAGTATGGGTCTATAGTTTGTCTCATACTTACCCTCAATACATTGGACCTGGTACTTATAAAAGATTAGCAATTCTATTTCTCCAAGAAGCAGTAGAAGAAGATAAACAAATGGCTGAGGATAGTGGAGACAATCATACATAAAAAAATTAGTTGTCTTACAAAAACTGCATCAACGGCACAATCGATGTGCAGAGGAATTTTAACGAGCTACGCTTTGTGATTGAGAACTCCTGATACCGCTCAGTCAGATTAGCAGGATTGCTAACTGGCTTACAGAGGTCTCGACGGGCGCATCCAAGGGTTAGGGGAGTACAGCATCAAGAGCAATGCTAAGGACGAAATCCTTGCTTCATTTTTGCTTTTGCCTCATCTGATATCTCTGAGCAAATTTCCAAAAGTTGTAAACGCATCCACTCATTCGCAGAGTGATGACTTAACCGTTTGTGCCACAGTAGCGAAAGCGCACTGGGCTGAATTGCCAAGGGTACTGGCTTCATCATCAACTCGCTAGCGTAAGGAGATAGCGTGATGGCTCGACGCACCACGGTTACGATGAGATTGCTCTGTCTGAGAATTCTTGGAACGATGCTGAACTGATTTACCGTCATAGCAACCCGCCTTTGTAGTCCCTGACTTTCTAGTAACAGATCGACGAATCCTGTCGGTTCTCCAGAGAGACTGATCAGCAAGTGCTTTGCTCTTAAATAGCGGTCTAGATCAAGTGGCTTGTGTACCAAAGGATGACTGCGGCGCATTGCACAGACATACTCATCCTGAATGAGGGAAGCTACGCACAGGCGCTCTGGTGGGTTGAGAAACAACCCAATGGCAAAATCAATTTCTCCAGCGTCAAGTAGTTCAGGAGCGTTGATATTCGTATTTGGCTTGATTCGGATATCAATTTGAGGGGCCAGCTTTTCTAATCGCTCTGCCAGGGGTGGAAGGATGAGCGCAGCGGCATGATCTGCCATTGCGAACGTAAAGGTGCGTACAGCACTTTCAGGAATAAACTCCATAGGATTAAGGGCTTCGCGCAGTTGAGTCAAAGCTTGCCGGATTGGAGCAGCAAGTTCTAGAGCACGAGGTGTCGGACGCATTCCATCTCCTCCACGGATGAACAATTCATCTTTGAGCGCATGGCGAAGTCGATTGAGCGCACTGCTAACAGCAGGCTGAGACATCGACAGTCGATATCCCGCTTTCGTTGTACTGCGTTCGCTGATGACAGCATCGAAGACTAAAAGCGCTTTGAGATCAAGCTCTGCTAAATTCACGAATCAAATTCTGCTTATTTGAAATTCAGTTTATCGAATAGTAGCATCGGCGTTAACGTGAGGACATAGATTTATTTCTAAAGAAGATTTGTTATGACAAGTTTCTCTACACCTGAAATTAAGAGTTCTACTGAACTGATGCAAGCTGTTTGGTATGACAAAACTGGTTTAGCTGAGCAAGTTTTGCAAGCTGGTGAACTTCCAATCCCATCGCCCAGTCCGGGAGAAGTTCGGGTGCGAATTTATGCGTCTGGAGTCAATCCGTCGGATGTTAAATCACGCAGTGGATTTTATACGCCCCCGATGGTGTTCTCTAAAACAGTTCCACACAGTGATGGCGCAGGTATCATTGACCAAGTAGGCGAAGGAGTTGATCAAGCTCGGATTGGAGAGCGAGTTTGGATCTGGAATGCTCAGTGGAAGCGGGCATCTGGGACAGCTGCTCAATATGTCGCATTGCCCGCAGAGCAAGCAGTCGTACTTCCTAATACTGTAGATTTTGCTGCGGGTGCAACATTAGGTGTTCCAGCACTAACCGCTTGGCGTGCCGTCACCATCAAGGGCGATGTAGTAGGCAAAATATTGTTCATTGTAGGAGGTGCAGGTGCGGTTGGTCATTTTGCAATCCAAGTCGCAAAAGCGAAAGGTGCAACAGTAATTACAACAGTCAGTTCGGATGAAAAGGCGGCTCATGCTCATCAGGCGGGAGCCGATTATATTCTCAACTATCGCACTGAGTCAGTAATAGAACGGGTTAAAGAAATCACAAACGGCAAGGGAGTAGATCTAGTCATCGATGTTGACATTGCTGCTAATGCGTCTATTTTGCCAGATATCATTGCGCCGCATGGAGCGGTTACGGTCTATGGAACAAGCGCATCAGATGTGACCTTACCCATTCTACAGTTCATTGTTAATAGTGTTTCCATTCAGTTCTTTATCGTTTATGAATTCCAATCCATCGTTCGACAGGCAGCGATTTCGGATCTGACCCACCTTTTGCAGACTGGTGTTGTAACAGCTCGCTATCGGCAAGCACTTTCCCTTAGCAGCCATCGTGGATGCTCATCATGCCGTTGAGAATGGCAAGGTCATTGGTAACGTAGTTGTCGATATTTAGTGGTAATCATTAAAGCATTAAACACATGGATTCTAAAGCTTCAATGCGAGCTATCGCTATAAAGCAATTTGGTACGACTGACGAGTTACAGCTATTAGAACTACCAATTCCAGTTCCAAGTTATGGTGAAGTACTGATTCGGATTGCAAGCCTCTGGTGTTAACCCAGTAGATGTCCTTCTGCGAGAGGGTTTTGCTGCTGACGCTCATTCTCAATTTCCTATTATTATGGGTGTAGATTTAGCTGGAACCGTTGAATCTGTTGGTTTAGGAGTTACTGAATTTAAGCCAGAGATACCGTTTATGCCCATAAGAAAGGCGGTAACGGCACCTATGCTGAGGACGCGGTTCTGCCAGCGGAGTGGGTTGCTCGTCAGCCAGCATCCCTTAATCACTTAGAGTCATCTGCTGTACCGTGTGCGTCACTGACTGCTTATCAGGCGATTACCGAAGTGCTACAAATCGGTGCAGGACAAACGATTCTAATTACTGGAGCAGCAGGTGGAGTCGGTAGCTTCGCGGTTCAAATCGCTGCTAATTTAGGCGCTTATGTGATTGCGACAGCCAGCTCACGCAATCATCAGTTCTTACAAGAAATTGGAGCGGATGAGGTTATTGACTACAACACAAGCGACTTTGTACAGGCGGTTCAATCACAGCATCCCAATGGAGTTGATGCAGTCCTAACGACTGTAGGTAGTGAGACGAAATACCGCTCCATTCAAACGATTCGAGATCGAGGGCGCTTGGTTTGGATTAGCAGCGAAGATCCAGCAGGACCACCACCCGAGCGTGGTGTTCAAAGAACAATGTTCTATGCTCGTGCTGATGCTAATTCCCTAAATGCCATTACAGCACTGATTGACGCGGGTAAGCTCAAGCCTTTTGTCGAGGAGGTGCTGCCTTTGGAACACGCAAGAGAAGCACAACAACGAATTGCTAGTGGACGTGTTCGCGGCAAATTAGTGTTGAGAATCACTGAAGCGTTACATAGCGCAAGGTAGAACATTCCGTATTGATTTTGAGCATTCTTACAATCCGAGTCTTTCACGAAGTTAAGAAAGATTGTAGATGTTTTTGTCGCAGGAAAAGCTGTATATATATACCCATTCGCATTCCCTTGACATGAAGACGCTGATTCTAACCTTACTTTCATGTTTAACAGCTGGATCTGTCGCCGTAGCTCAATCAACCTCCCCTCCCTCCATCTCCACGAAACTTGAAAAGCTATTTGGAGATGGTGTCTTCACCGAAGCCGTTGCTGTTGCTCCTAGTGGCACTGTCTACTTCTGTGACATCACTAACCCCCGAACGTCAAGCAACCAAGTGGGTCACCTTTATCAATTTGAACCGAAAACAAGCCGTGTCTCAATCTTTCGCTCACCGGAGTATCAGTGCAATGGGATGAAGTTCACAGCGACCGGAGATATGATTACCGTTCACACAAACAATGGAGGAAGCCGAAATGTCGTTTATACGGATATGCGGTTCGGGAGAAGCCGCATTTTCGCTTCGGGTTTCAACAGTCGCCCGTTTAACAGCCTGAATGATCTTGTGATTGATGTTAAGGGACGCTTGTATGTGACTGACCCACGCTATGTGGGAACAGAACCGATTGAACAACCGATTTTTGGCGTGTATCGTATTGATGCTGATGGCAAAGTAACCCCAATTATTACAAACCTTGAGGCTCCTAACGGTATCGCTATTTCACCCGACCAGAAAACGTTGTATGTAACCGAGCATCCTTATACAAGCCACAACCTTCTTTTGGGTAAGGCAAAATTTAAGGCAATGTCAATCAAAGCTTACGATTTGCATCCTGATGGTCATGTCACTTTTCGCAAAACGGTGGTTGACTATGGCGTGAAAGAGGGTGCAGATGGATTAATTGTAAATGCCGCAGGTTATTTATACGCAGCCGTGCGCGATGAAGCTCGTCCAGGGATTCGAGTCTACTCACCGAACGGACAAGAGGTGAGTTACATCCCTACACCAGAAAAACCCACAAACCTTGCATTTACAAAAGACCAGAGCGCTTTATACATCACTGCTGGAAAGAGTTTATACCGCGTTCAAGTTCAACATCTGAATTGAGGTTAGGAGGAACGAAGCCATGAAATTTAGCAATCAAATTGTAGTCGTTGTTGGTGGCAGTTCAGGCATTGGATTCGCAACTGCCAAAGCTGCCCATGCTGAGGGCGCATCCGTGGTGATTGTAGGACGATCTCAGGAGCGCTTGAATCAAGCCAGTGCTGAAATCGGCAGTAGGGCGCGTGGTATTCAAGCGGATGTCGAAGAAGAAGCTTCTGTGGAAGCTGCTTTTGCTGAAATTGGACAGTTTGACTACCTATTTATTTCCGCTCAAGACGCTGCAACTGCATCATTGTTAGAAATCACGAAAGACAAGTTTCGTCCAACCCTTGATAGCAAAATTTGGGGTGCGTTACACGTGGTCAAACACGCTGCTTCTCGCATCAATAAAGCTGGATCAATTGTCTTTATTTCTGGGTTGGCGGGTCGAAAAGGATACCCAGGGTTTGCGCTTGCTGGAGCAGCAAACGCTGGAATCGAGGCGGTTGCTCGTAATCTCGCTGTCGAATTGGCTCCGGTTCGAGTGAATACCGTTTGTGCTGGAGTCATTGACACTCCGATGCTTGAGCGAGTATTTGGAGAACAAAAATTGCGAGTAGTTGAGCAGATCGCGGCAAAGCTACCCGTTCGACGGATTGGCTATCCTCAAGAAATTGCTGAGGCTGTGCTGTTTCTCATGGGCAATGGATTTATGACAGGCTCTACTCTATTAGTTGATGGCGGAGATGCACTGGTTTAGCTTATTGGAACCGTCCTATGAGCAAAATCTACCCAGACTTTCCCAGAAACTGCTATGCAACTTTCAGTTGAGCAACTCCTAACAGATGATAAACACTGGCAACAACTGTGTAATCGCCTTCAAACCGTTTCATCGCTCAGTGCAATCGTGCTTACGGCGAGACAAATGGGTTTGTGCTTAGCAAGAGCAATAATCGAACAACAACTGCAAGAACGCGCTGCTGCTTTTACTAAGTGGAATACCTGCTTAACGTGCAGCACCGGATTAGTTAGCAAAGGTCTTGTTAAGCGTAAAATGCTCACTCTCGTAGGACAAGTTCAGTGGCGACGAAGAGTTGAGCGCTGTCCTCATCGGTGTCTTGGTAGTCAGCAGGCTCCCTTTGATACAGTCCTTGACATTCAAGCTTATCAACAAGGCTCGACTGAACTGATGCGTTTGGGGTGTTTGCTGCAGTATTTCTGCCCTTTGACATTGCCGCTCAATTACTGGTGCAACTCACAGGAGTTGATGTGAGTGATGCCACAATTTGGAACTAGGTACAAGACGCTGGACAACGAGCTATGAAACAGTTACAGTTGCAACTTCAGCATTCAGCAGATGGGAAGCTAGCCCAAGTAGAATCACTGGATTCAACGTTGGCTGCAATGCCGCTAATCATTGCAGCGGATGGTGTCATCGTTCCCTTTCGCCGCCAACCCAAATCTCCGAAAGATAAAATTCTGTGGCAAGAAGTGAAAATCGCACTGCTGGCACGATTGGGCAAGTATCAGAAAAAGGCAGGCGCAACCGCGACTCGTTTACATCAACGGCGATTGGTCGCGGTTTGGGTGACATCAATGCTCTGAAACCTCGCTTACAACTCGAAGCGCTGCGACAAGGAATTACCACTGCTGTCCAAGTGGTTTGGCTCTCGGATGGCGCACGCGGCTTTGGCGACTCTACCGAGAATGCTTTGCTCTAGCAGGGGTCGTTGGTATTTTAGATTTCTATCACGCAGTACAACATCTGTGGCAGGCGGCGATTGCTTATCACGATGGTAATCCTAACCGAACTCCTCAGCAATGGTTTACAGGATTGCGTCATCGCCTACGTCACGGCTTCGGCAAAGGCATCATCAAAGAATTGACTGGTTAAGCAAGTCTAAAAACACTGCCGAAGCTACCAGCTTCAATTCTTCGCCAAGTGCGGGATTATTTGACAGATCACCTAGAACACATCCAGTACCAAATTTTCAAAAAGCGAGGCTTGCCGATTGGCAGTGGCATGGTGGAAAGCGCCTGTAAATGGCTGATTCAACAACGGTTTAAGGGAACGGGAATGCGGTGGAGTGAGGACGGCTTTAATCATCTGCTCCATTTGCGGCTTGCATGGGTAAATGGACGCTTCGATCCTCTCTTCGCGGGTGATGAATCGTTAGAGTTGAAATTATACTCCCCTAACTGCTAGATGCGCCCAAGATGACTTGAAAGCTGCTCGAACTTACTACGCTCAGAATACTATTGAAATTGACGCAGCGATCGCGGCTTAGAACTCAGACATTTAAAGCTTATCTCATTCCTACAAACTAGAACAAATGTACTAGAATAGACTGATAGGTGCAAGTTCTATGGTGTGAACAGGTAGTGAATATTGGAAATAAATATATTGTGGTTTAGGCGGGACTTACGCCTCGAAAACAACGAAATTATTACTAAAGCGGCAGCAGATAATCAACCAGTATTACCTTGTTTTATTAGACCTCTTGCAAAAGGTGAGATTGTCAAACCAATTTCATAGTTGTAAAAACCAGCATATAGTTGCCCAACTTTCCTTCTGGTCAATCAGGTAGTAGCGAAGGAGTCCGTCATTTCTTGAGGACGTAGAAATCCCAAGTATAGGAATGTTGCAATTTATTCTGGTCGTCAATAAGCTGTACCTCGGCAGTGTGCTTTAGTAGCAGAGAATGGTCGAGGATGGCTTAAACCGAATTTCACTATAACTAGTAGGAATATCAGCAGTAGAAATAATTTCTGATTGTTTGGTTACATTTACTCCATCAATGAGTAACCGTAGTCAAAGGCACGTATAGGTTTTGAACCTCGCGTAAAGTCAAAACTTACAACTACAGTAAGCTTGGAATTGGTCAACCTAGCATCTTCACTTGGGGTCAGTTTTACTATCTGGATTGGTTTTTTGATTCTGATTTTGTAGCTGAGAGGCTGAGGTTGAAGAGAGATATGCCTAGCCATCAGAGTTAAGGAACTAGCAAGTATAACAACACTTAAAAAAGTTCTCATCAGAATTATTTTGGTGCTTTAATAGTTCATCTTATCTTTTACAATGAATCAGTAGACTTAATATTTAGGGATAACAGGTAATTTAACCTGTAGAAAATGAGAAGGGGAACCTACCTTTTATCTTTAATACTCTTCATGTGTTCCCCTCCAGACACTGAACCCTTGTTTCTTATATGTGTCCCCCGTCAAACTTATTAGAGGCGATTTTTGAGGGTTCCCCTCCAGACAGCAAACCCTATTTGCTCAGATGTGCCATCAAATCTACGAGAGAGAATCGAAGCTTTGTATATCCCAGTCGAAGGAGCGACAAATTCAACAATTTCGTAGGCATCGTTAAAGCTATCAGAGCCAGTTACAACAACATCGTTAGGATCATAGACATATAAGCCTAAATCAGTAGCTAGAACATCTGTCGTAGGTGGGCTTGCCGGATCAGTACTGGAATTCCAGGCGATTACGACACGGACAGTCTGACCAGCAGTAGCCCTAAAAAAATAGTCTACAGGTATGCTAGTCGGAACAATTGTATTGCGGGTTTCAACTCCAGCAGCTACAGTGAGCACATCATCGGCAGAGTCACACTCAATGCCACCAGATCCATCTTTCTCGCTCAAGCGGGCATCCCCTTCAAGGTTGATGACTGCAGAAGCCATAAGAACCGCTTTGATCGACTCAGGCCAGTCTTTCAGTATGGGTTTGCGTTGCATTAGCAGAGCTGCACAGCCAGCGGTAATAGGGCTAGCAAAGCTCGTACCTGAAACTGCTCTGAAACAGCTAGGGAGCTATTACAAGTTGTTACGATGTTTACTCCCGGAGCAGCTACTTCTGGCTTTTGTCGATCTCCGGCGAATGAGATTGGGTCTTCATAGCAAGAAGAAGTACTTACAGTGTCGTCGTCATTGGTAACCGTCCCTTGGTCTACATAACTACCAACTGTTATCATGTTGAAGCCTGTACCGGGAGAACTAACATAGTTACTACCAGAGCAGTTACCGCCGACATTGCTTATATTCCCCGCCGCTACCGTTAAAGTTTTATGGCGATTGCGCACTACGTAATCTCCATAGCGAGATAGAGCGGATAAAGCTCCCTGGGTATCTGCGCCAAAGCTCCAGTTAATTACATTCGCACCATTATTAATAGCCCAGTCAGTGCATTTAATAATTTCGGAATCGCTAAAGTCAATAGTATTACCGCTGAGCAAAGCAGGACCACCGTACGCTATACCCCTATTGGTGGGATCATTGCTATTAATAGTTCCAGCCACTTCTGTTGCATGTAGACCATTAGGTGCACTAACCGTACTCTGACAATGAGAGCCATCTTTAAGATTTGTGTGAGCAAAGTAAATACCACCTTGCTCTACTACGGCTACCTTGACTCCAGCACCATTAATAGGCTCTCCAGTGCTAGTAGTCCGTGTCCAAACTTTTAATGCATCCATAGCCGCTGCCGCAGATTCCAAAGCAGGTTGATATGTTTCTTCTAGCTCGATAGATTGCACGTCATTTTGCTGTTCAATAAGTGTAATCAAATTATTGGGTACAGTAGCTACTAGTAGTGGTGCATTTTCAGATTGATACTCAATTATTCCACCGCTCGATTCTATAATTTTTTTGATTTTTTCAGTAGCAGATTTATGAAATTTTTGAAAGCTTCAACTTCAATATTTATTGAAGCACTATCTCGTGGAACTTCTGATACTAATTCAAACGGCTCAATTTGTGATTTTTTTGCAACACTGTTGCCAGTCAAAACTTTTCGGTGCTACTTCAGAAGTTTTAACCCAAATTACAATTGAACTTGTAGCTGTTGGTAATTTCTGTACTCTGTCTTTTAACTTTGCCTCTAACTTACCTATAAACTTTTCACCATCTTGCTTTTCTATAAGTTTTTCGATTTGTGCTTCAGATACCTCATTGTTATTTTGATCAAGATTAACAACTTCTACATGGTTTTTAGGTATATGTAGAATTTTAAGCCGTGTAATGCCATTAACGTTTCCAACGCTTGGAACTACGTAAGTTCGTCCGCTGATACATTTAGTTTTTTTGAAATAATCTCGACTGCCTTTTGCTCCTTAGTATTTATCGAATTTGTCCCAAGGCTTTGGCAATAGGTATTACTAACCCAATAGCTAAAGTACTGCTAATTATTCCTAACCATAATTTTTATTCATGATATCTTCTTGATTTTCTTAATAAATGGATAATTTCATTAGAACTGAACTAAATTGGTTGAATTAAATCTTTAGTTTGTCCCTTACTTACGAATGAGGAACTTATGTAAGTAGTGAAAAACTGGCTACCTTAACTAGTGCTATACCCTTTCTATTCAACCCTATAGGTAGTAAACTTACAGACAGTATGTTTCTTAGCTGACCTTTTGCCTTCTCCAATTTTATTTTGTTGTTCTAATCCCTTAAGTAGAAACAAAACTGACAACAAAGTAACTCAAAGAAAATTAGTCGTTCTCACTCCTTAGACAGATTTAGCCCAACTAAACTTTCTACTATGCAACTGAGGAAAATAAACTTCATGCGGAAGGGTACGATAGGTAATACAAGTAGGTCAAAATGGATGACATACGAACAAATCAAATATCTCAAACCAGTGGAATTTAAACGACTGTGTGGAGTGCAACCAGAAACTTTTGTGCGTATGGTAGAAATCGTGAACCAACGACATCGCTGGCAGAAACCAGGTACTGGCAGACCAAGTAAACTAACTGTAGAAGACCAAGTGCTAATGACCTTGGAATATTTGCGAGAATACCGCACTTACTTTCATATAGCTCAGTCTTGGGGAGTGAACGAATCCACAGCATATCGAATTATCCGCAAAGTAGAAGATTATTTGATCGCTTCAGAGGTATTTAGCCTACCAGCAAAGAAAAAGCTTCTGGAATCTGACCAGGAAATACAGGTAGTTGTCGTAGATGTAACAGAAAGCCAAATTGAACGTCCCCAAAAAACAGAAACGGTTCTACAGTGGCAAAAGAAGAGGCACACTTTTAAGTCTCAGATCTTCATAAATCAAGCAAATCAGCAGATTATCTGTACTGCTCATGCTAAGGGCAAAAAACATGACTTTACCCTCTTTAAATGCAGCAATACTCATCTCTTGTCAGAGATCGTATGCTTGGCAGATAAAGGCTATCAGGGCATTGCGAGAATTCATCCTAACAGTCATACACCCAAGAAAAGACCGAGGAGAGGTAGCCTAACTGTTGAAGAGCGGCACTTGAATCAACAGTTAGCTAAATTGAGAGTTATTGTTGAACATATTAACCGCAGGCTAAAAATTTTAAGATTCTGTCCGAGCGTTATAGAAATCGCCGCAAGCGTTTTAGTTTACGTTTTAACTTAATTGCTGGTTTTTACAACTATGAACTCAAGCTACCTTGATTACCTTTTGCAAGAGGTCTATTATTGACCCTTGGTTTTACACTTGGGCAGATGTGGGTCAAGCGCGTGTCAGATTTTTGTTTGAATCTCTAGAAGACCTCGACCACAATTTTAGGCAGAGGGGTAGCCAACTGTACTTGTTTGAGGGTAATGCTGTCACGGTACTGCGAAACTTAACTCAACAACTGCTACTAAGCGGTAAACGCCCATCCCTATTTTTCAACCGCGACGTACAAGTTCAGTACGGGATTGACCGTGATCGCTCCATCATCGACTTCTACCACCAACACAATCTCGATTACCACCTGGGGCTGAACAACTTTCTGCAAACTGATAGTGAGCGCCGTGATGAATGGTTTAACGAATTCTACACCTACTTGCGACAACCGCTACACCCAGCACCTGAACGCATCCATACGCCTGGGCTAGAAATCGACTTACCACAACTGACCTTCACCGACTTAAAGCAAAAGTATAGTCAGTTCTGGGGATCGGATAACGATTACTTCATTGGTGGTGAAACGCAGGCAACCACTACCCTGGACTCATTCTTATCATCTAGATTTCACGGCTATCATTGGAGTGCGATTCGTTCAGCCGAAATAGATATTAATACCTAAAGGATGGCTGGCTTCAACGGGGTAACCCATATCGGGTTGAGTTCGCACTTTAATCCCACGTTGATGATAACTTGATGTCCATGCTGATGCGCGAGAGTACCCTAGAAATCGTCAGTTCAGCCGACCCAGTGCGGGTTTGAAAGCGCATAAACAACCATTTAATGGTTGACCCAGCAGGTGAGACTGACAATCATTACCTGACGGTGAATAGCCTGGGGATGTATGCGGCAAGTGGGAATAGCTGAAACTCCTAATCCGCTATCGCAGGAGTCCTATAACCGAGCCATCTTGGTAGCCAAAGGCATTAAATTCCAAAAAACGGAGCCGCAGGCAGATGAGAGGGACAATCGTGGGGTAGAAAAAACTAATTGTCGTTGAGCCATCGTTAGTAAGCCTCCAGGGATATAAGCTTGTAGCCTACGGTCTACTCCCTGGAACGGGAATAACCGACAAGGGTAAGGTCTAACAGGCTCTCCAGACCGAGTTAGCGCACAACCTAGAACCCCGGTGGATAGACAAACCCTAAAGGACTCAACAATGGATATCAGGAACGAAGTAACCCTCTTATATGCTCCTGAAAACAGGTAGGTGTCAACCACAAGCAATAAGACGGAGGGATGGGTTAAGAAGCAAATGCCTAGCTCGAATCAACGAGCAATGCTGGAAAAGAGATGGCGTAACTGCCGGGATAAGCAGACGTAACCCGCAATGTGCGAGTGCATGGAGGTACAAGTAGTAGCAAATATGCCTAATTCTGATTCAGAGAAGACAGTGGGATGGAAAGATATCAATTGGCAACAAGCCGAGAGATATGTTTTTAAGCTACAAAAGCGCATCTATGCCGCTTCACGTTGTGGTGATGTCAAGCGAGTCCGCAAACTCCAAAGAACATTGATGAGGTCCTGGTTTAATAAAGTGTTAGCGGTACGACGAGTCACGCAAGACAACCAAGGAAAAAAGACTGCGGGTATCGATGGTGTTAAATCACTATCCTCAGCAGCAAGATTACAACTGGCAGGTGAAGTAAAACTAACTGGAAAATCTAAACCTACCCGAAGAGTTTGGATACCGAAACCAGGAAGCAATGAAAAACGCCCACTTGGGATACCAGTAATGTACGACCGCGCACTTCAAGCCGTAGTTAAGGCTGCCCTAGAGCCGGAATGGGAGGCACACTTTGAGCCAAACAGCTATGGTTTTAGACCAGGAAGGTCTGCCCATGATGCAATCAGACAGATTAAAAACTGTATTCAACACCAGGCAAAATATGTATTAGATGCGGATATAGCTAAGTGTTTTGATTGTATCGACCATGAAGCCCTACTTAATAAGTTGAATATGAAAGGCTTAGTCAGGCAACAAATTAAAGCCTGGCTAAAATCTGGAGTAATAGACAAAGGGGCTTTTACTGCCACATCTGAGGGTACGCCACAGGGTGGGGTCATTTCCCCACTACTAGCAAATATTGCCCTTCACGGTTTAGAAGAAACACTTAAGGAATTTGCCAAAACAATAGACTTGATGCGTAACAACAAAGGTCATCAAAAGAGTTGGCAAATGAAAGCACAGTCACTAAGCATAATTCGTTATGCAGATGACTTTGTAGTTCTCCATGCAGACAAAACCGTTGTCCAAAGATGTCGAGATATCATCTCGAAATGGTTATTAGAGGTAGGACTGGAGTTAAAACCGGAAAAAACTCGGTTAACTCACACATTCAAACCAGAATTAAGTGAGGATGGATTTGCTGGATTTGACTTTCTAGGTCATCATATTCGGCAATTCCCTGCCGGGAAATACCGTAGTAGTCAAACTCGACACGGACATTTAACAGGTTTTAACACTATCATCACCCCATCTGCAAAGGCAAGTAAGGCGCATCAAGAGGAAGTCGGGAAGCTCATTTTAAAACATAGGTCGTCACCACAAGCGATCCTAATAAAAAACCTAAACCCTGTCATAAGGGGATGGACTTCTTATTACACAAATTCCGACGCTCAGACCGTTGGAGAATTATCCAAACAAGACCACCTCACATACCTAAAACTTCGACGATGGGCAAAACGCCGCTGTGGAAGCACAAAAGCTGGTTCAGATAAATACTGGACTACCATAGGCGGTAACAACTGGGTATTCGCAACCAGGAAGGGGGGTGCGAACCCTCTTTGGTTACTTAACCATCAGGACTTTAGTTGCAGTAGCAATGGCTATGTGAAAGTTAAAGGCGATAAAAGTCCCTACGATGGCGACCTAGTTTATTGGAGTTCAAGAAAAGGAGAACACCCGTAATTGCCAAAACGTATGGCATATTTGCTTAAAAAACAAAAGGGTAAATGCTCCTGGTGCGGATTTCACTTCCATGATTGGGATGTAATTGAAGACGACCACATCATACCTAAAGCCCTCGGTGATAGGAATGATTGGAAAAATCGACAACTATTACATCGACACTGCCATGACGAAAAGACCAGTGGTGACATGACGGAAATTCGGAAAAAGGAAACATCCAGATTTTTTGACGAGATAAATAAACTCTTGGATAAATATCAATGGGGATGGATAAACGACATCCCGGTCAGTTGTGGATACAAAATAACACGGTCAGAAGTCCTGTAATGACAACGGAAACACATTGAGTAGCCGTGTGAGGTGAAAATCTCATGCACGGTTTCGGATAGGAGGGGCGGAATGGTAACACTCTGCCTCGACCTTACCAAGTATCGCGTCCTTGGTTGACGCAACAAGGCGCTACCTCTCATCTATCACCCCACTTAACTTTTGGTACTATATCCGTTCGCCAAGTTTATCAACGCACTAAAGCGAGGGCGGCTGAATTGGAAGACCAACCTAAAGCTCAATTTTCTCTCAAAGCATTCCGCGATCGCTTGCGCTGGCATGATAGTTTCACACAACGCCTTTACTCTCATCCAGAGCTAGCACACACTAACCGTTACCCTGAGTTTGATGAAGTGTATTCACCGGATGAACTAAATGCCGAAAAGCAGGAATTGTTTGCAGCGCGGAAAGAGGGGCAAACAGGCTTTCCACTAGTTGATGCTTCGATGCGACAGCTAAAAACAATGGGGTGGATGAACTTTCGGATGCGAGCAATGTGCGCTACTTTCTTATGCATTAACTGCGGTATTTCCTGGCATCACGGAGCGCAGCACTACATGAATTATCTCGTAGATGGTGACTTGGCAATTGACAATTGGCAGTGGCAGATGCAGGCAGGCGTGACTAATCCGCTATCCGAGACATTCCGCATCTACAACCCGAATAAAAACATTGCAGATAGAGATGCTGATTTGAAGTTCATTTACTACTGGATTCCAGAACTACGCGGATACAGCTTACCAGAGATTTTAGCTGGAGCTTACATAAATGAAAGTCCCTATCCAGAGCCTATTTTAGATTGGTCACAAACTCGGAAGGTCAACGGCAAGATTATTTCTAACCTGCGGAAACAAGTAAAGCAGCGGCTAATGGTAGAGCAGGGTCAAGAGTATGAGCAAGCCGCGATCGCCAAAAAGACAGTTGACAAATACTGGGAGATTAAAGAGCGGCAGTATCAGGATTATAAGCATAAAGAGCCTTTGTCTTCCAGTTAGCTCATCAACATTTGTTTAAACAAATGGCGCACTCCAGAAAACCCAATTTTCCTTGTTAAAGGGTGATCGCCACTTCTGGATCAACGCTTGCTCCATCTGCTGTCGCGGTCGGGTTTGCACTGGAGCATTCCACCAGAATGCTATACAAACAGCAGTTTTTATTTGGTGCTGATGATGTAAACTCTGATAATTCTCAATGTAGCGCTTACAATCGTGTAGCCCTTTCCAGCGCTGGTTTGAGCGGCTTGTTTCTCCAATGTAAAGTAGCAAGGGCAGGGTGTTGTCGATCACGAAGTATAGGCAAGCATCGCCAGAGCTATCTGTCGGAAATCTCCAAAAGGAGAGCGATTTTAAACTCAAATTGAATGGGTCTACAGTATCAGGTTCATGGCGTGCCGAACTATCATCGAAGAGTGCAGCCTGCTTTTCTGAAGCGTTCGTCCGCGCCTGCTGCTGGTGACTAAAAACTTTAGCCTTCCAACCCTGTAAACAGTCGATGTCCATCTGCATTAACTGCCTACGACCATTACTTGGTGTCGCTAGCTCTGTTAGCTCTTTATCCGTGAACAGTGCCAGTTGGTGATCGCTATCCAAGTTTAATTTTCCACTTGAGGATTAATTAATAGTAATGTGGCATCGCGCCAGCAATCAACAAAAATATCCTTACTCCTATCTTTTGCTCCAGATGGAAGCTATATCTACGTCACGTTGAGATATCCTAAAGTTGATTAAGTACAACAGTGAGTATGAACTCAGATAAACCTGTAATCGTAAAACGTTCAAACCAGTCTACGGAAAAAACACAGCGCCACTTCCAACCAATTCAACAATCAGCAATAGAATCTGTTCCTCAACTAGAGATAGAGCAACCAGAGCAGCCACTGGCAGTAAGGCATTTAGAGTCTCTAGCCGAAACCCCACGAGACGAATCGATCTACGGTAGTGGCTGGAGTGTGGCTCAACTGATGGATGAGTTTAGTTGGAGATATGATGGCTGATGGAGCGCGATCGCATAAAGCATGGCTTCGCTTACCGCGTGAATGTCCTCCCTTCAGACGCAGCGCAAGGAATTTAACCCACAAATTGTGGCTTTAATGAGTGGTTGTAGAACGGCTCAAATCAGCGGCGCGGGGCGAACCGTGAGAGCGACTCCGCAGGAAGACGGATGACAAGATGGTTCCCCCGCGTCCGCTGCAAGGAGTTGTTGTGCCACCCTTGCGCCTTCAGAAAGGTCTTGCTTTAGAACGGGTTCAAGTCTATGGGAAAGCGACCCCAGTTTGACAAAATGCGATTGCTGGAACTGATGAACGAAGCATCATTGCTCGTTGGAAGTTCTCGTCTTTTGAATCATCTCTTGGATTGTTTCGGTTTCGCCAAGTTCGTACACACTTATCAAACCATCCTCAATGGTAAAGATTTGATGAACTGTTGCATCCGCAAGCACATTGCCTTGCAAATCTCTGATGATTTGATGAACGGTGACTACGTTGCGATTCTTTTCGTCCGTCTCAAACTTTAACGTCTCAAGCTCAGGTTGAACATCCTTAAATTGATTAGTCCAATACCCGCGCACCGCGTCGCGTCCATAAACGAAACCGCCTTCTAATCCGTTCGCCCATTTCACCTCCGGTTGCATCAACGAGATGATTGTTTCGATCTCGCGTTTGTTAAAGGCATCGTATAGATTTTGTAGAAACTGTTGATTTGAACTCATAATTGTTCACCATACAATACGAATGTCGTTAAAACAAGAAAGCAGCACAACGGCTAAAGTGAGCGGCGGCAGGTAACACTCAAACGAAGTGCAGAATCTCTCCGTCCGCTCCACTGCGTTGTTATGCTGCCGCCAGTTTCCGACTAATTTGTATTAACTTGACTCTTCGCTTTCATTGGCCGTCTGCCCCAAGGTTTTAGAACCGAGATCCCAATGATGACTGCGAGGAAAAGAACCTGAGTTAGAGTTCCGAGCAACACACCCTTAGCATCAAATCCGTAGACTGGATTACCGAGGGCTTGTAATCCTTCTTGTTCTGACAGTTTTTCAGCAGCATTGCCCCACGGAAATAGCCAGAACGTTCCAAAAACAACTAACCCAGTCGTTAGAACCCACTTCGTAATCACCCAGTAAAACTTGGTAAATCCATAATTTGTCATCCAGCAAAGGAATGTAGCTGTAACGACTGAACCAATGGCTGAGGGAATCACGATCCAGTCATCCAACAGATTAATGGCAGAATCAAGAGCATTCAGTACGTCTGCATTGGTTGATTTTGTGTTTCTTAGCGACAGAAGAAACATACTCAAGACAGCTCCTGTCCACAGTGCAGCAAAACCAACGTGCGCTGACAGTAACCAGTTTTTCTGATTGACACTCAGTTTTGGCATTTTTCCTCCTAAGTTGTTGTAATAAAAAGCCGCAAAAATCCAAGCCTGTGCTGATTCAAGCTACGTCGAGCAATTAATCAATGTATTGATAGTTAATATATTAAGTATTTAATAAAAGGTCAATAATGGAGCGCTAACTCCGTTAAAGAAGATTCTGGACAATTTGATCAAGGAGCTTCAAAACGGTTTGCTGTTCTACTTCCGGAATGTTTTCAGTTGCCTTTTTAATCGTCTCTGCGCCGAGCGCTGGTAGGACACTCATGAGCTGCTTCCCTTCATCCGTCAGCCAAATTCGGACGATACGGCGATCGTCAGCATCACGCTCTCGGTAAACAAGGTTACGATCCTCCATGCGATCGACTACTCCTGTC
Source organism: Chroococcidiopsidaceae cyanobacterium YX2bin18 (assembly GCA_030446505.1). Taxonomy (GTDB): domain Bacteria; phylum Cyanobacteriota; class Cyanobacteriia; order Cyanobacteriales; family Chroococcidiopsidaceae; genus JAHHHE01. The sequence continues at coordinate 26,270 of JAUJND010000032.1, forward strand.
AGCGTTGCTCCTAACTGCTTCAGCTTGTCAGCGATTCCAGAAGTTGAAAGACCATCCTCTTCCCACAGACAGCACAAAACAAGGTAATGGAACGGAGTTAGCCCGTAGGGTTCTAACCGCTCTAGAAAATCTCGATACATCAACTGGGATGCAAGTTTGAGCTTGTGTCCTAAGTTGTAAGGGGCTAGAGCATACCGCCATCGTTGCAGGAAGTCGGAATTTGAGGGTGAGCTAGGCATTTGGGGCGAAATCAAGTGCTGAGCTGGATAGTTAATGTGTTAACTATTTTATGCTGCTTGCCTCACAGATAGCTCTGACTCATCATCTACGCAACAATCTCGAACAGACCTAGCCCTAAATAGCAACCGATAACCTTCAAACAACTGCCACAACGAATAACTCAGGTGGTATAACGTTCCGGTTGAGCGGCAGCAGATTGACTTGAACAACAAACGAGAAGACTCTCAACTGTCCGCTCCAACCGGGTTGTTATGCCGTTCTTTACGATGCAACTCTCCGTACATTGATCGACTTCAGCTTTGTGTAGAGTTGTTGAGTTGTTGCTAAAAGTGAACTTTCTCCTAACTTAAATTCTGAACTTTAGTTCGTCAGTTGTCCGCTCGGTGAGTAATCTGTCAACTCTAATGTCCGATCCTCAATGTCGCCGACGAGTGAACCATGCGCCTCAGCCGCCACCTTCTTAATCTCCGCCCACTCTTGATCAGCCATGAACGCCGCCCATCGCTCCTTCATCGTTTCCGTGTCAGACCACTCAAGCAGATAGACCAACTCCGTACGGTTCTGGTGCCGAGATTCCCAGGTTGCCACAATCTTGAAGCCGTACCGCGCCATGATCCGCATTGCATGATCGCGGAACCGTTCGTGGAACGCCGTTTTATTGCCGTCGAAGATCTCGTAGATACGCAGTTGGTGGATGACGCTACCTATCGCTTTGACACCTTTGCTGGAGGTTTGTGAAAGTCCGATAGTGGTGCTCATGACAACAATAAACACGATGACTAGAACAACACGCAGAAATGTCTTGGTGTGAATCATGGATAACCCTCTACTTGGCATAGTTGACGTGTTCTGGATAATCCGTACTGACAGTCACCTGCTGCCAAGCATCCAAATCCGTTTTGACCCATTCCAGTTTTTCCTGAATCAGGCTCATGGCATCGGTGCCTAATACCAGTCGCATCGGTGGATGAGGACTTTCCACAGCTTGGATGATGGCTTGCGCTGCTTTAGCTGGAATGCCAGGTTGCTGACCATCCATCTCTTTGAACCACTGCAATGAAGCCCCGATCACCGGAGCATAGGCATCAATGGATTGTTCGGCTGCTGCTAGAGAGCGTCCGTTGAAGTCTGTGCGAAATGCCCCAGGTTCAATTAAAGTCACTTTTACTCCAAAGGATTCAACCTCCTTAGCCAGGGCTTCGGATGTACCTTCTAGAGCAAATTTAGCACCACAGTAGAGGCTGCTTCCGCCAAATCCCACTAATCCTGCTGTGGATGACATATTCACAATGTGACCGCTGCCTTGCTGACGCATCACAGGCAAGACCGCTCGCATCAGACGCAGTGCCCCAAAGAAGTTGGTTTCAAAAAATTGGTGAATCTCATCATCACTGACTTCTTCAAGTGCGGCAATTAGTCCATGACCAGCATTGTTGATTAGCACATCAATTCGACCAAAGGTGGCGATCGCGGTATCAACCGCTGCTTGTATGTCTTGGGATGATGATACATCCAGACGTACAGCCTTTGCAGTCTTTGGATAGTCCTCAATCAATGGGTGAAGTTGCTCTGGTTTGCGAGCAGTAGCAAGCAGGGAGTCGCCCTGCTTCAACACAGCTTCTGCTAGAGCACGTCCAAATCCTGTTGAACATCCTGTAATTAGCCAAGCTTTAGGAGCGACACGATTTTTGTCTGAGTTCATTGGCTTTCTCCAATATCAAGAAATATGAGACGCGCCTCATATTTCTCACGATAGGAGACAGCTATGGAACTGTCCAATATATATATGATTAGGATTAATAGGTTAGACATATAAGTGTGATGGAACTACGGCATCTGCACTACTTCATCGCGGTGGCTGAGGAGCTGCATTTTAGTCGAGCAGCGGAGCGGTTGTGCATTTCCCAACCCCCGCTCAGTCAGCAAATTCGCGATTTGGAAGATGAACTAGGTGTCAAGTTGTTTGAACGAACGAAGCGACACGTGCATCTGACTGAAGCAGGCAAAGTGTTTTTAGAGCGCTCCTATCTGGTGTTAGCGCAACTCGAACAGGCGATCGAAGCGACCCAACAGATCGGGCGGGGTGAGATTGGACGCTTGGCGATTGGATTTGTTGACTCTGCAATGTATACGTTACTACCAGAGATTTTAAGGGTCTTTCGAGCACAGTTTCCGGCGGTAGAACTGCAATTGCATGAACTGACGACTGCTCAACAGATTCAATCGCTGCATCACAAACAGGTTGATATCGGCATTGTTCGTTCTGCCGTCAGCGTACCAGGTTTGAGTGTAGAGTGCCTTTTGCCAGAATCATTGGTCTTGGCGTTGCCAGAAACCCATCCGTTGTCTGCCCAGACTCAATTGTCTCTCTCCACACTGGCAGATGAATTATTTATCCTATTTCCTGCCAAAATGGGACCCGTCTTTTACGAGCAGATTATTCACAGTTGCCAACAAGCTGGGTTTCGTCCGAAAGTGGCTCAAGAGGCAGTTCAGATGCAGACGATCATCGGCTTAGTTGCAGCAGGACTGGGCATTGCGATCGTTCCCGCCTCCTTGCAAAACTTCCATAGAAGCGGAGTCATTTACAGACCCTTACAAGAACAGATCCCTAAAACCGGACTTTATCTAGCTTGGCGGCAGCATGATTCCTCCCCAGTCATAAGCGCATTTCTCAACTTGGCACGGAAGATGGCACAATGGGAGTCAAATCGTGACGATACGTGAGCAGTTAGAAATCAATCACCTCACCCAATAGACTCCAAGTACTGTCTCAGCAGTAACCTGAAGCAGCCTAACGACCAAGATAAGCGGTGGTAAATGACCTTAGCATCACCACCAAGATCTCTCAACCGTCCGCTTCATCGACTTGTTAGCTGGCTCACGCTACCAACCACCAACTAATTCTTGAATTTTAGATTGTGCTTCGTCTAGCCCCCGTTTCCGTGCTTCGTCTCCCATGTCTAGACCATTAGCATGAATGAACTGAATATCAGTTACACCCATGAATTGAAAAGCATACTGGAGTGCAGGTTCCTGGCAATCCCAGCCTTTGTAAGGAGAACCTGCTCCATATTCAACGCCTCGTGACGTGATGAACAACACTTTTTTACCGTTCGCAAGTCCTTTGAATTGACTATCCTCCTCCGTAAATGTGCGACCCACACGAACCACCTGATCAATGTAAGCCTTGAAGTTGGACGGAATGCTGAAGTTGTACATCGGCACGCTGAACACACACCGATCAGCCGCCAAAAACTCATCCACCAACTCATCGGAAAACTTTAGCAGTTCAGCCATTTCTGGAGTCAGTGCTTCTGGAGGAGTAAACTCAGCCGCGATCCAATCCTCGGTAACGTGAGGAACTGGCGTTTGCCTTAAATCACGATAGGTGACTACATAATCAGGATGTAGGTTTTGCCATGCAGCCATGAACTCTTTAGCTAATCCGCGAGATTTGGAGCGATCACCGCGTGGACTTGAATCAATATGCAGAATGCTTGCCATAGTGCCTCAACCAGAAATTTCAATTGCCATCTAGACAGTAAGGCAGGTAGTTACTAAAGTAAAGTAGGAACTAAATAGTAACTAGCAATCCAAAAGAAACTTATGAGCCACTATGACTGAGCCTAAATGCTGTCCATTGGAAATCCTGTTAAAAAACATTTCGGGACAATGGACGCTCTACATCATCTGGATTCTTGACACGAATGGCGCACTTCGCTTCGGTGAACTGAGGCGGAAAGTGGACGGCATCTCTACCAAGGTTCTAACCGAGCGGTTGAGACTTTTAGAGTCGAATGAACTTGTTCACCGTCACCACGAACCTACTATTCCACCACAAGTCACTTACACTCTCACTGAGCGGGGCAAAGAATTATCAGGAACACTCGATCACCTTTATGAACTAGCTGTGCGTTGGTATGGCACTGATCAAAAAGCTGGTATCTGATCCAAGCCTCAAAGTCAACAGATAATTTCCAAATAGTGGCACCCCCTTAACCAAAGCCAGCTAACAATTTATTGTACAGAGTCTAACTGTAGATCCCACCTGTTTAGGGTGAATGAACGAATTCTTTGCTGTAGATCCATCCAAAATCGGTGGATATACAGCAAAGCTACTGTGTATCTGCCTTGATTGGGGTAGATCTACAGCAAGGTATCTGTTCATCTCCTGATTTCTGGGAGATGAACAGCAAGACTCTGTACAATAAATTGTTATCTTGCTCTGCGCGAAGGTGTTGTGTCTCTTGCTAAAGATAGTTGGTGGTATTGCTAAAAATGCGAAAGTTAATTTGTAAAGTTGAGTTAGTCAAGAGCCAGGACTGAGGCAATTCAAAGACCTAGGACAATATGGACAAAATTAACTTAAACGAAAAATTCTCTCAGTTTTCAGAGTATTGGTCGCCAAAAACCATTGCACAGCTTAACCAATACGACATCATGGTAGTTAAAGTCAAAGATGAGTTTGTTTGGCATAAGCATGATGATACAGATGACTTCTTCTTAGTTCTTAAGGGACGTTTAACGATTCAATTGCGCGATCAAGATATTCATCTTGAAGCGGGTGAACTGTTCGTTGTACCTCGTGGTGTAGAGCATCGACCTGTAGCAGAAGAAGAAGTACATCTTTTACTGATTGAGCCGACAGGAACACCAAATACTGGAGATAAAAGTACAGCAGCTCCCCGACAAACCATTTGAGTTTTTGTCTTTTGCCCCTCATCTAGGTTGGTGAAAATAATTGATGAACACTGAAGGAGGATATGGATGGAGTAATTGATGATATGGGCAAGATAACAATCGCAGTGCAGCGGATTGTTGTCAGCCATTGATGGAGTTGCAAAGCTAGCTTCTGGCAACCGCTGACCACAACCTTTAGCTAGCTTCGTTTGAGCTATTGGGGCGTTCTTGACGGGCAATCTGTCATGGCAAAAGTTAATATCGCAAAGCAAGTTATTTTTGATGACCGAGAGGCTAAGTTCATGACACAGATCCATGCTGCCACCTCAATTTCTCCTGAGCTAGTGAATCGCCTTCGTGCAATGCCAAAAGCAGAGATTCACATTCATATTGAAGGAGCAACGGATGCAGAGATTTTCTATCATATGGCGCAGCGAAACCAGGTGGAGTTATCAGCAGACTCCTTGGAGGAATGGAAATCATTTTTTGAATTTCGCGATTTTCCGCATTTCATACAGGTTTATACAGCAGCAGTTCAGTGCTTACAAACGCCGGAAGACTATGCGTTGATGATTGAACGGTTTTACAAGCGGCAAGCTGAGGAAAACATTCGCTATACGGAAGCTTTTTTGAGCGCATCATTTCTGACTCAGAAGTTTGAGGCTCAAGAAATTTTGGATGCGATCGCAGCAGGGCGCAGGGCGGGAGAAGCCAACCATCATTGTCAAGTTAATCTGATTCCCGATATTGCCCGTGAAATTCCTGACTCTCAACATCGTGTTCTAGAGTTTGTCATAAAAGGGAAAGAGCGTGGATTGTTTATTGGTTTAGGGGTTGGAGGACTTGAAATTGGATATCCACCAGAATTGTTCACAGAGACTTATGCTGAAGCTCACCGACAGGGGCTTAGAATTGTCGCTCATGCGGGCGAAGCAGCTGGGGCGGAAAGTATCTGGGGTGCAGTGAATACTTTGAAAGCTGAACGCATTGGGCATGGAATTCGATGTTTAGATGATCCCAACTTGGTTGAGATACTCCGCCAGCGGCAGATTCCGTTGGAAGTGTCACCTCAGAGCAATTACTGTTTAGGAATTATCGCACAAGATCAACCTCACCCAATCCGCAAAATGGTTAATGCTAGGCTTTTCTGCACAGTCAACTCGGATGATCCAGCAATGTTTTCAACGAGTTTGACAAGTGAGTATTTGACACTTGCAGAACAAGGATTTAGCTGGGAAGAACTTTGGCAACTCAACTTGAATACTTTGGAAGCAACGTTTTTAGATGAAGCAGAAAAGGATAAATATCGTATTGAGTGGGAAAAGTTCGCGCAGTCAGGCAGCTAACAATCCGCTTGCACACCGACCGTTTAGAGGTGATTGGTTGAGTTCGAGAGGTTGATTGCGGCGGGTGAAGCGGAACGCTAGGCGGAGATTAAGCGTGGGATATGGGTTTACCTAAAGCTTGCCCCATGTTGAGAACACAACCTTCCATGAGTCAACTCCTCATACTCCTACCAACAGCTTTTGACCGCACCTACTTTATCCATATCCATCCATCCATAAACGTTTATGGATTTTTGTAATGTGATGGCTGGTTTGGCTTAATAAAAGACTTGGTAGACCTCTACATCTTCCTCATCTAGCTCCTCACCAATTGCTCTGTAATAAGCAGAAATCGCCGCTTCTTGCTCACTCCGCAATGTGTAGCGCTTGAAAGACTTTTCATCCTTATGACCCGTTAGCTTCCGCGCATGAGTAGGGTCAAGACCTTGTAGTAGTAACTCAGTTGCATAAGTATGGCGAAAGGCGTGTGGGTGCAAATCTGGAATTTCTGCTAACTCCCCTATCTTCTCCACAGCAAAATATATGCCGTGATAGCTCAACCTTTGTCCCTGACGCACAACATGGTGAGAGAGAATTAGTGGGCGATCGCTTGCCAAAATCTCTCCTTGAGAACTCCGCCAAGTATGGGATAGATTTCTAATTTCCTTCAATCCCAAAGCCCCGTAGTATGCTTTTACCATCTTCAGTAAGTTCTGATTTTGGTTCCCCGCTAATCTCTCGCCATTTATAAGGTGCGTACTCTTTTTGAGATCCATACTCCATCAAGTGTGCTGTATAAGCAGCAAACCAGCCTCGCTTTGCTTCCAAGGACTTATACTCACTTAGTTTGCAGGCATAGGCAAAGAAGTCCAAGGCTATGAGATAGCTTCCACGGTTTCCGTTATTGATTCCAGCTATCATAGCTTGTTCAAAGTCTTTACGACTTTTTGCAGGTACATTAGCATACACTCTCGGATTTATGGCATTGGCGTAGCAAGTTGTCGTAGTGCTATTTTCCAACTCGATACTAAAATTTTTACCGGGTACAGATATACTTATTTCGGGAATTGAGTATGTACAAGGAGGTGAAGAAGCTGATAAGGATAATTCAGCCAACACCATCGTTGGTGTTGTTACCAAAAGCATAGCTGTTGAAAGTAGTCCAGTTATTAATTTCATATAGATTGCTATAGTACTCGCATATTCCGATCGTGCATTGGACTGAATACCGTAGCAATATTAAACCAATAAGTTTTGCAGAAGTTTTATAATCTTCTGCCACTTATTCACATCTTCTTATTAAAGACAATTGCTCCTGCCACTAGACAGCAGAGTGCCACTACTAATCCTCATCTTCCCCATCACCTGTAAGTAAGCTTTAGCAGCAGCTTGTTTCAGCGCTTCTTGAGTGTAGCGGCAATAGACTTTATCATTCTTGATGCCCATTAATTCCTTGCCATACAACGGGTCTAGACCTTTACGAGTAATAGTAGTACCAAAATCATGTCGAAAGCGGTGCGGTCGATGTCTTCTAAAGAAGCGATCGCCCCCAACTTCTTCACCATCTTGTACAGCCCTTTGTAGCCCAATCGCTCTCCTCGATGTTTTGTGTCCTGGCACAGAAACATGGGACTTTCAGGAGTTGGAGTGAACACACCTTCTTGCCGCCGCCACTCTAAATACGCTTCCAGATGTTGTTTTTGCCTCACGACTTAGAGGCACTTCGCTAACATTCTGCCCTTTAGAGCGATGAACAGTCAGCCTTTTGCCATTCCAATGGTTGACATTAAGAACTGATAATTCAGATGCCCTCAACCCATGACTAAGCAAGGCAATAATAGCGCGATACCAAAGGTACTGCCTTCAGGGCAGATCGCGGATACGGGTTGCAATCGAGAGTAGTTTGGAGTTCAGCGCTTGCGCTTATCAATAAACCATAAACATTTATGGATTTATTATAGTTCGGTATTTCAGATTATCAGATTAGATGCATTAGTACCAGATTAAATATCCCTTCATATCAGCTTTGCTCTAACTGCTCCAATGTAGGATCAATATCGTTTATCCAATAATTAAGAAGCAGCATGATCGATCATACTGGCATCGTTGTGAGTGACTTTGAGCGCAGCAAATCCTTCTACTCTGCGACGCTAACTGTGCTCGGACTGTCTCTGGTTGCAGAGTATCCAGCATCTATGACTGGAAATACTGATACTGCTGGTTTTGGCTTGCCCTCAAATAGCGAGGTTTCGATTAGTCCTGAGTTTTGGATAAGTCAGGGTACTTTGAGTTTTCCACTAGTTCATGTAGCATTTAGAGTTGAAAGCCGCTCCCTTGTTGAAGCTTTCTACAATGCAGCTCTTGCTGCGGGTGGGCGCGACAATGGTGCTCCTGGTCTTCGCCCCCAGTATCATCCTAACTACTACGCCGCTTTTGTTCTCGATCCAGATGGTCATAATATTGAAACGGTCTGCCGTGAGCCTACGTGAAGAACTAGTCACTACCCTTATTAATTTCATAGAAAGCCGCTTCCGCCGCAGCTTGGTCCGCCGCTTTGGTATATCTACGAAAACTCTGCACTGATTTATGTCGAGTCAAAGTCATAACATGGTACGGGTTCATACCCTTAAGGACTAAATTAGTAGCAAAGGTATGACGAAATTGATGTGCGTGTAGGTTTAGTCCAGTTTCCTGCTCAATCAGTTCCACCACCTTGCGGATGCCGTCGTAGCTAAGTCGCTCACCCTTGTTGCGGCGGGAATGAGAAACAAAAAGTGGCGTACTAGGTGATTGCAATACATCTCCCTTAACTTGTCGCCACCTCAAGTAAGCATCTAAATCTGACCTAGCTTTAGCGGTGAGAGGTACAGTTCCCTTGCTATCTGCTTTGGCAACTCGTATCATCAACCGCTGCCCATCATAATCTTCTAAGTTTAAAGCAGCAACTTCGCTAGCACGTAGACCGTGCAACAAGACAGAAATCAGCGCTACATTTCGCTCTGGTAAATTGCTATTGGATGCTGCTTGGTAGATTGACATCAGTGCCTCATCCGTAAGGTTTTGAGCCGTTGGTTCCTTGAGCTTGGGTTTATCAACTTCTGTAGTTGGGTCATGAGTGACGTATCGTGAACGAAACATCCAGCCATAGAGATTTTTCAGGGTTCCTAAAGTTCGATAAACAGTCGCATCTTTTAGTACCCGCTTCCCGCTCTCTGGCTCAGAACGCATCAAATACTCCTTGAACTGAGCTACCCGTCGTGGTGTTACCTCTGCCCAACTGGTATCTGTCCAATTCAGAAATCGCTTCAGGTCTTGCTTATACGCCTTCTTAGTTTTCACAGCAAGCGATCGCGCCATCAAAAACTCTTCAACCCGTAGAGAGCGCAAATCTTCTATAGTCGAACGCGGTTGAAAAGTAGCTTTAGTAGCTTTGCTAATTGGTACGGGAGAAACAACACTTAGTTGAGCCTGAATTGGAACGATTTGGATGTCAGGAATAGAGCGTGAGGGCATAGCGGTTGCAGTTAACTCAATTTTGACGGTTGGAGGCGATTTGACGACTAAACATTTATACTTAGCAGACTTTTATATTCCAGATAATTACCCTTCTCTGGAATAAGACTAGCATAAGACAATATGAGATAATAGGCTAGGTCTAACAGCATAAGCTAGGCTGTTAGAAAACCAGAAAACAAGTCAACAATAGTCATGACAACATCCCAATATCTGCTACATGATTACTGATCCGGAGAGTCCTGATGAGCAGCCACAAGAGTACGACGAGCCAATCATCGCTGCCAACCTAGAGGAAGCTGAACGCATCTGCCGCGCCAAAGCCCAACAAGACGGTACAAAACTGGTTAGAGTGAAGCAGCCATCTCGGATTAAACCAGGTACTAATCAGCAATACCGCTGCATCTTCGAGTCCAATCCAATTGAGTAAGGATCTAATACAGTAAACGTAAATAGGAGAGGATTATGAATGCAACCGAGCAAATAACCGCTTTGAAAATACGTCCAGGGGCCAAACCAGGGCAGATTATTTTGGGCGTTGACCTAAGTGAAACTGAGCGTTCTTCACAAGTACTAAATCTACTGACTGAACTAGGATATGAGCCAGATTTACGATACTTGGAGCTTAAAACTGGTCTCCATGTCTTTGCAGTACTTAAAGATGAGCAGCATGACCCAAACGTAATGATCTCGGATGAGTATTTAATCAATGAGTGGGAAACGTTGAGTTATCAAATAACTCCATCCACAGCCGTTCGCTTGTGGCGTGGTTATCCCAGACTTACAGATACGTAATACGTAGCATTTATCACTCAGAGCTACTTTAAAGCCCCGCGATTCTATCGCTGGAGTAGTTTACCCATAACTATTCTGCTGGAGTCAAACTAAATCTTCTGTTCAAGTTGAAATGTCTAAGCCGATTAATCCAGTTAAGCAGAAAAAGGTCAAACCTGAAGAGCCGAATCAGAAGACGAGGGCAATCCCTGAAAAGTGCAGGCTCTGTGCCAAGCTCACTGCAATCCAAGCTAAGCAGCTTCACGGCATTGACGGTGACGGTTGTTGGGATTCAGCTGTTTGTCCTAGCAGGCGATCGCACGCTCGTCATCGCGATCGCCGTAACCAAGCGCGTAACCTCAAGCGCTGGTCTAAGCAAGGACAAGTAGCGATCGCCCTAACTGACTCAGAAATAGCCCTAATCCAAGAGCAGCAAATAGCAGATTTAGGAAATCGCAGTCGAATCCAGTTTGAAACTGATTTACCCAACTTTAGTTACTCAGCTGTGTTGCAAGTGTATCGGCAGTCGGTGGATGCTCCACTACACGCTGTCGGCGGCGAGATTTGGTACGGAACCCAGAAAGCGGCAGACATTGCCCCTATCCACTGTACTAAACTGACTGCCCGCCAGGTCGAAATTTATCTGGAACGGTTGCTCAAGAAGCTTACCTCAGTTTACGGCATTCGCAAATTTGCCAGTAAAGAAGAACTGCACCCTCAATGCTGTCCCTTGTCCGGTTGCCAGGAACAAGACTAATGTATCAGCAGCTTGAATTGTCGCTATGGGAAACCCTAAAGTCTGCTGCATCCGTTCCAGAAGATGCCGACTTGCTGGAAATTTGGTTTTCTCTAGATGCGACAATGGCTCCCCTAGATACTCAACAGCAACTTCAGGTAGCCGGAGATGCTATTACCCAAATTGCCCACATCGTAAGAGAGCGATCGCTTCTGACAGTAGAGGAAATTCAGAGTGTAATGCAGGACTCTGGACCAGTTGTGCCTACTGACTTCTTTAATAAATTTATGCGGCAGTCGATGCACGTAGACTTTGCTCAGTTTGTAGAACCACCACCACCACTACCTCGGCGGGTATCTGAGCGCAGCAAGCAGAATTTTCCCAATGATGGGCGTTCTGTGGTTGGCATAGTTGATAAAGCTGCTTTGCTAAAAGCGGTGGAACAAGAGCCAGAATTAAGCGATGAGGCTGCTAGAGACAAAGCATTGGCAGCTGCTCATGATGAAGATATTTCTGCTTGCCAAAGGGCGATCGCTCATCAGATGGAAAAGAGTGATAGCAAGGCTGTTTCTCTAATACAGTTGCAGCAAGCATTAGGATTGCCTCTGATAGAAGTTTGGCTTGGTCTACTACTTGGAGAACAGGAGCAGTACCAGTGGAAGACTAGCGGGGGATTTTACAATGAAGCAGGGAAACTTTGGCTAATTACCAAAAAAATATCGGATAACGCAATAAACTAATATCAATTTTTATTGATAAGTAATGACACAATCTGCTGAAACTTCAACGAGTCTTCCTGTAGTTTTATCCCTAAACAAATAACCATCGCTATTTTGTTCAGACAAAGGCTTTCCTTCAGTTTCAGTTGCAAGAATTTCTTTACCTCCAGAATAACAAATGATAGTAGCAGGTCTATCAGTTAATCTTGTAGAAATTCTTGTTAACGAAGAAGTACAACCTGTTGTACTTACAAATAAAATAATGTAGAAGATTAACTTGTGTTTCATTATTTGTTCAGGATTTTACACTGTGGCTGTTGTTTTTTTACAACTCTTAACGGTTGTACTTGGCGTTGGCGTAAAAATTCAGTAGCTTGATGTTCCGAAACTAAACTGTTTACTTCTGCCTTTAGTTTTTCTTCTTCTACTGAGTTA
>JAUJND010000033.1 GCA_030446505.1 Chroococcidiopsidaceae cyanobacterium YX2bin18
GTGCTACAGTTACAGCATATATTCCCCAACTAAATTTTGTGTTTAGCCGCATTGCCCGTAGCAGTGACACACTTGATAGCAAAATAGCCACTGTCCACAAAGAATACTCCCGCGCTTCTTGAGCATACAGCACATAAATTGGTGAAACGGCTACTAGCGCCATTGCCATCCATCCCACTGGTGGAGATTTAAATAACTCTAGGCATAGCCAGTAGATACAGGGAAAATACAAGCAAAAACTAATTAAAGCTGCTAATCCTCTTGTTACTGTTACTGAACTGCCAAACCACTGCATACCTAATCGCGCTAATACATAATACAGTGGTGTATGTTCAGCGTTTGCAGCTAAAGCATTAAGTATCGCCCCAGTTTTTTTCCGAGAGAGACGCTGGAACTTTTTGTAAGTCTTCAATTTTAAGAATGCGATCAACAGGGGCTTGTTCAACAAATTCTGTCTTTCTGTATCCAGAAGTTCTGAGTGAGGTGTGAACTTCATCAATCCAATAAACTTTTCGTTCTAGATTAATAAATCGGAAAAATACACCTAATATTAAGACAATTACAAGTAACAATTGGAGATATTTAAAAGAAAGTCTATGTTTCATCTTGTTCTCTATTCCCCTGTCTGACATCTAACCCCTTTTTTTGTAATACAGTCTGCTGGCAATACAACTAAGCCTTTAGTTGTAAAAACAGAACAATCCTCTGTAATCTTACTCAAAGCTGGTACATTTCCTTGTTGCATTTGGGTGATCGCTTGTGTTGCTACCGGCTGATACTGTTGTATCCAGCGATCGCTAGCTATATACTCAGGCGTAAAAGCGGCTTGATTCAACAACCAAAATCTATCCCATACTTCTGAATTAATTGTTGTACATCTGTTAAATCCTGACTATACTGAGCCTGAATTAGCTCAATTGTTCGCTGACGAAATTTACGATGATAGTAGCCTTGATGGTAAGGAATAGCATACTCGCTGCCAACCAATATTGAGCGTTTTGAAAATGTCGGCAGGTTATTCACCTCATCTACCAAGGATGCAATCACAATACCTTGAGGTTGCTGTTGAAAAAATTCATATAACTCAGGCACTCCGCCCACAATATAACCAGTCCAGGGAAAACTTTTCAAAGTGCTTGGATACAAAATGAGTGCAGCTGCTAATAAGAGGCTAGAGGCGAGAGGTAACAGGCGAGTAACAGAGGAAATTAATTGTGTCTTTGGAAAACAGCATCTAAGAGCAAGAAAAGTTAGTGCTACGGCAGCTTAACCATTACAATCCGTAAACTATGTTGCGTATAGCGGCTGGGAAGATGAAGTTTGAACAGCAGCGCATGGGCAGCAAAAAACATCGCCAAAGAAGCAAGTATTAATTGAGGTAAGAGAATAATGCCACCGCTTACCTGTTTAGACAGGGGAAATTGGGATGGATACCGCAGCAGGATTGGCAACAAGAATCCAGCGTAAACCAGCGGAGGCATCAACGCCGATGGTAGCCGAATGCCACTGCGACTCGCATTGAACCAGAACTCCCAAGGATCATTGTCGTTAAAAAAGCTGGCGCGTCCTTCAGTTGCAAATTCTGGTAGTTTTCTTGCTTCAGCCGCCGTGATTACTGGGGCAAATTCTGAGGAACCGTACATAAGGTAACAGTACTAGGATTGCAACTCCTAAACCAGCTGCACAAAATAGATAATCCCTGCGGTTTTGTGAACGCAGGTACATTCTATCCCAGCAGCATTGCAGGATTAAGAGGCAAGCACAGACTAATACCAATGAAGGATAAAATAGCCCTAAGTCACGATCCTTTACTAAACAAGGTATTAATAAACGTTGCAACAAATAATACAAAAATGCCAAAAACAGCGGATATAGAAAAGCTTTAGGTGTTGCCGAAATTAAGCCATCCTGCATCCAAAGATTTTGATTCAGCAGCATCGCCCCAATAAATCCTGTCATTGGCACTGGCAACAATTGCACGCAAACTCCAAAACAGTAACCTGTTGTCAACAGTCCTAGCAGCACTGGTAAAAGTTTACTAAGTAAGAGCGGATCAATCCCCATAGCTGCCGGAATTTTGTAGACAGCGGTATATCCTAACGGTGCAATAGATTGGAAGTAATCAGCAATCAAATCCTGGGAAAACAATCCAGCATTCCTAAACCGCTGCATCCAGAATACGTGCTGTCGTGCATCATCTTGTACGACGTATTCACCGCTAAAAGCTTGCTGTAGTGCCAGGATGCCGTAAATTGCCGCAAAAGTCAGGCTAAGACTGAACCAAAATACCATCCGGGGGCTATTACTTGTGATTGGAGCAGTTAAAAATTTATGCAGGTACTTAGTTAACATAGCAATATAATGAACTTAGTTTATACTTTTAATTTTATACTTTTAATTCTATATAGCCTTATATTTTTTATTGTTTTTTCTAAAAAATAATTATTTTTTAGATACATATCTAGAGCAATTCTGTATTCATTGTTCTCAATTCCTTCCTCTGCATTTAAAAGCACGTAGGAGGGTTTTTTATTCATAATAGAAGTTAATTCTTGAACTGGATCAATACCTGTAATTTCTGAATAGTAACTAATTAAATGAGATGGGAAAACATACTTTGTAGGAAGTTTAGCCGGAACTAAGTAATAAACAATTGGCTGGTAGTTAACAATATATATGTAATCATTCGGACTAATTTGTTTTGTTATGTAGTTTGCAATTAAAACTTCTTTTTCTACCCTATATTTTTGTTTTATATATCGATTTACAACTAATTCTGTGTTTTTTTGTAGATGAGGATATAAAGTTATTAATACTATTAAAATTGTGAATTTATTAAAAATATATTTCGTTTACTTCTTATTATTTGCTTATTTACTGTCTTAGCTGCGATTATATACGAGCTAATTAGACATAAAGGAGGTAATAACTGTAAATAGTAGTGTCCAATAAACCTTTTTGATACTAAAGTTCCTAGAAATGTAAAACTAAACCAGCAAATTAAGTTGCCTAAACTTATTTTATCTTTTAAGCTAATTTCCTTTGAAAACTTGATATAAATAAAGCTTAAAAATAAACACAAATATAAAGGAAAATTAGTATAGATTTGGATTCCTATATGACAAAGATTTCTTAAAATAAAATTCCGTAGCATTAACATATTTGCTATTAGATATTAAAGTAGCATAAAAATATTCATCAAAGTGATCTACAGCAATAAAATAAAGGACTGTAAATAAAAAAGGTAAGATAAACCCCAGAATCGAAAAGCTATAGATTTTTATTAATTTTTTTAACTTATTACACTTGTTAGTTTTCAAATAATAAACGAGTACTTGCTATTACTAAAAAAGCAATAAAGTCCATAAATACAATATACTTAATTTGCATTGCTAGCCCTAGTAAAAACCTATTATGAAAATGTCAAACTTTTATATTTAGAATCTTTGAAAAGCAAATAGAATGCTAATACCCACAAAAGGAGCAAATAATATTTCGGCATTTGCCGCTATACCGTTATTGCTAAGGAAAATACTAAATATAAAATTCCCTGCTAGTAAACCAGTCTTCTGATTATTTTTACTGAGAAGCTTTGCTATTTTATATAAGAAATAACTTGTAACTGCGACTGAAAGACAAGCTAATATCCGAATGGATATAATTGAATTTCCGAAAATTATAATTGCTAAAGAAAACAAGATGAAGATTCCTGGTGGCTTATTATCCCAAACTTCTACGTAAGGAGGTATGCCAATAAGGAAGCTTTGCGCTATTAAAAGTAAAGACTTTCGTCACGGTCAATAACAGAATCAAAGAATGACCAAAATCTAAATAAAAAAGATAAAAAGATAAAACATATAAAAACTATAAAATTTGTTTTTGAGATATTCAGACTTGTTAAAGCCATTACTTTTTTAATCCTAAGATTTATTGTTCTTGGAAAAAATGGACTGTTTTAATTATTTTTAATCAGCTTATATTCAGCAGATACTACTATAGTATAAATACATGTGAGTATTACTACTATATAATGAACTTTTTACAATTAAAGATTTTTAACCGCATAAAAGCAGAATTTGTCTAACCTGTGGACGCATTAAATTACCGGAGATAAAATATTATTACATCCACTGGTCAATTTTTATTAAGAGTAAGTATTAATTAACTGATGAAACGATTTCAGAACTATGGTCTAAAAATTCTCAGCCTGCATAATTTTGTAGAGGTTAATGTCTTGTTCAAGTAAACAAGCATGACCGCTATTTGGCAATACTACCAGTTGAGCATTGAGTAAGATTTTAACTAAGCGTCTGGCTTCAGTCAAAGAAGGCAATAGCCGATCAAAAGCACTGGCAATTACTAGCATCGGTTGAGCAAGCCGACGTAACTGGTTTTCGTCAACGTCAAACTCTCTCACTAAAGATAGCCGCCAGAGGACAGTTTGTGGCGGTACAGAGCGCACAATTTTCAAGACATCTTGGCGATCGCGAGGGGTAAAATACGCTCCAAAGAGACTAAGAAGGGCAACAACGCCAGCGCCCCGACTTCATAGAAACATAAGGTAGGATGTAAATCAGTTGCGATACCCAATTTAGCCAAGGGCGACGATGAAAGGGAAGAAGCTGAATTGACGAGAATAATCCGGTCAAATAAATTCGGCGCGGCGGATCGCCACCTTCATCGCCAAACAACCGCCAAAAGACTCACCACACAGGTAAACTGACCGATTAGGATTTTTTTCCAGTTCTACTTCCACAAGCGCTACAACTTGCTGAGTCAACGCCTCCCAACCGTTCATATCATCCGCTGGAATCGCCAAGCAGCGCACATCAAAGGCAATTTCTAAACCAGTAGTCTGCGATTGCAGCAGGCTGCCCAGTTCCATCCATCCCTGGCAAAAATACAAACAGCGGATATTGTGGCTGTGGTCGTTTGGGTGGTGAGAAAACAGGGACGGCTCTGAATTGCCATTAGTTAAACTTAAATTCCAAAACAATTTTATTAAAATTTACAACACAGACTTTGCATTACATTTAATAGCAACCTTGCCGCAAGAGATTGGCAATTTCCGTTTTACAGTAATTAGTCACTTCAGCCACAACGGTTTTCGCCTGTTTGCCCTGGTATTGTCGCTGTTGCGGTGTAACCATTGCGACGACCAATTAAGATGGCAACGCGACTATAAATTACCAGAGGATGCCAGCCAGATTGATTAAACAAAGGTTCAGAGGGGTCAAACAAGCTCAATAGCTTTAGCGGCACTGCTGAGGTGTTGGTTTCTTCAAGGGAGGCGATCGCTACTGGTAAGAGCGCCAAATCCTGTACTGGTAGCATTGTTCCTGCCGATGTTGCCCGCAACGCCAAATGAGCAAATCCGCGCTGAAACTCACCCATATAACTAGGCTTGGTAAATTGCACCATCGGTTGCGTTCCTTCTGAAACACTCCAACTGCTTGAGCAGACTGCAACAGTTTTATAGCCTGCTGAAAAAAGCCTTGCTGCCGATTTTCTTATGTATCTAAGGAAAGCACCCCAATTGCCCTGTAACAATTTCCGCATCACTGGTACTTGTCCCCGCCTTGGTGATGGCAAGCAAAGCGAATTGGACGCTCTATCGTTGTCATCAAGATTGGTGCATCCATAAAGCTCCGATGATTACTCACCACCAGCACTGGCCACTCTTTGAGGAATGCGATCCTCATAGTAGCGAAATATTTGGGTTCCCAGCGCCGCTAGGACTCCGTGAGAAATCTGAAGGGGCTATTTGCACTCATGCCTTACCAATATCAATTATTCATCTAATAGTTAAGCTTTACTTATGTTTAGTAAATAAATTCAAAGCTTAACTAGTGTTTTTACGTTTTTTCACTAGATGCGGCGAGTGCCTTAGGGTAGAAATGTTTCGATGACTTTAACCCAATATTGCCTCTAAAAAGAGCATTGTTATTCTAGAAAGCATAAAAGTAAATGGCAGGGGTATAAAGTACGTCAATATCCAAATTTTGCGATATTTTGGCTCAATATTACCTATATCAGCTATTTTCCTCTTTCCGTAACGATTGTCATCTGACTCCAATGGCAGCCTAATGGCAAGCTAGGTAAAAAATAGTAATGAAAATACATACTTCTAGTCTCTGATGTATGATAAGTGGAAGTTTTAAATTTTTTTAAATTTTCATGAGTTTTTTAGATGAAAGTCAAGAAACATTTGCCCTAACAACGCCGCTTTATTATGTAAACGATTTACCTCATATAGGTAATGCTTATGCGACCATTGCGGCAGATGTCGTAACTCGGTTTGAGAGACTGCGAGGCAAATCGGTACTACCTGATTACAGGTACAGACGAGCACGGGCAAAAAATTCAGCGCACGGCAGAAAGTAAAGGGCGATCGCCACAGGAATACTGCGATGAAATCGTAGTTGGGTTTGTTGAGCTGTGGCAACAACTAGATATTCAGTATGATCGCTTCATTCGCACTACTGCTCCTAAGCATGAGGCGAGATCGTTAAAGAGTTTTTTCAGCGCGTCTGGGAAAAAGGAGATATATATCAAAGTCAGCAACAAGGCTGGTACTGCGTCTCCTGCGAAGAATTTAAAGAAGAGCGCGAACTTTTGGACGGACACCGCTGTTCGATCCATACAAACAAGCAAGCAAGGAATGGCGAGACGAGCAGAATTACTTCTTCCGGTTATCGCGCTACCAAAGCCAGCTAGAAGCACTCCTACCAACAACCTGATTTTATTCAGCCAGAAACTCGCCGTAACGAAGTTTTAAGCTTTGTTAGTCAGGGACTACAAAGACTTTCGATTTCATGGGTGAACTTAGATTGGGGTTTCCCAGTTCCGGTTGATCAAAAGCCAAACACTTTATGTCTGGTTCGATGCGCTGTTGGGATATGTCACAGCTCTGCTTGATCCGGATAGCGAACCCACCTTGGAAAATGCTTTAGCCAAGTGGTGGCCGATAAATTTGCACTTAATAGGTAAAGATATCTTGCGCTTCCATGCAGTTTACTGGCCTGCAATGCTGATGTCGAAATTGAGCTACCGCTACCAAAACGGGTGTTTGGACATGGCTTTTTGACGAAAGATGGTCAGAAGATGGGTAAAAGTCTTGGCAATACGCTCGATCCAGTTGCATTGGTTAAGCGGTACGGTGCTGATGCTGTGCGTTACTACTTTCTTAAAGAAATCGAATTTGGTAAAGATGGGGATTTTAATGAAACCCGATTTATCAATATCCTCAACGCAGATTTAGCAAACGACTTGGGTAATTTGCTGAATCGCACATTGAACATGGTGAAAAAATACTGCGATCGCACAGTCCCAATTGCTCAAGTGAGGATTTTTCCATTAGTCATCATTAAAAGCAATTGGTCTGAATTTGGGCAGCAAGTCACTCAATCTTATGAAGTCCTCGCCTTTAGTCAAGCTTGTGAAGCCGTCCTTAATTTAGTAAGAGCCAGCAATAAGTTTATTGATGAACAGGCTCCCTGGACTTTATATAAAGGACAGCAGCAAGCAGTTGAACAGGTATTATACGCTGTCTTGGAATCGGTAAGACTAGCAGCCTATCTCCTGTCGCCGATTATTCCGAACATAGCAAACGACATCTACCAGCAGTTGGGCTTTACAACAAACTTCAACGACAAAACACAAATTTCAATTACCGCACCATTTCCTACCCACGCCACCTGGGGAATCCTTAGCCCAAAACAGAAGCTGGGTGAACCCCAACCTGTTTTTCAAAGACTAGAATTGCTAGAAACTGTTTAGTTAGAGGCATGTATCAATGGAAGATTATCAATTCCCGGAAATGCTTTTGTAAATGCTTATTGTATCCAACATTACAATAAAACTTAACATAAAATCATCCCTTTGCTAGAAGTTGAGTCTACAGTAGTAGTTAGTTTTTAAAATGGATAGATAAAATACTCAGCATCAGACTGCTTTTTCTTTTTTTGTAAGGTATTTTAGTTTGTTTAAGCCTACGTATTTAGTGTAGGGCGGTCTGAATCTACCTTTCTAGGCAAGCATTAGCAAAAAAATCAATTTTTCTTTTTTCTTTTGATAAAAATAGAGGTTATAACAATCATGTTGAATAATTTCGAAAATGACTCAATTTTCACGCCGGAACAAGTGTTGGAAAATCGGGGTCGTGTCGCAATTTTTATTGATGGTTCAAATCTTTTTTATGCCGCACTGCAACTAGGAGTTGAAATTGATTACACCAAGCTGCTTTGCAAATTAACTGCCGGTTCGCGGCTATTACGAGCGTTTTTCTACACCGGAGTAGATCGCACAAATGAGAAGCAACAGGGATTTCTGCTGTGGATGCGTCGTAATGGCTATCGGGTAATTGCCAAAGGACTTGGTACAACTACCGGATGGCTCAAAGAAGGCTAACTTAGATGTAGAAATCGCCGTTGATATGATGGCTCTAGTAGATTCTTATTATACAGCCGTGTTAGTTAGTGGCGACGGAGATCTAGCTTATGCAGTAAATGCAGTTAGTTATCGCGGCGCTCGTGTAGAAGTGGTAAGTCTGCGAACGATGACGAGCGACAGTTTGATCAACGTTTCTGATCGCTACATTGATCTGGAGGGAATCAAAGAAGATGTCCAGAAAATACCCGCTCTAGCTATACGTACCGTCCGTTATCAACTCTTCTAGGTTTAATGGAGCAGTCTCTAGATGACGTGTCTAGTATCCTTCAAACCTCGAAGAATAACGCTTTTAAGGTAAAGATAGGAGAATGATAGCTGTCTCGTTACTCTCGCTCCTTCACTATTCTGACGTCTGCCTCAGATCCCTTTATGATGTCATTGTTTGTATTTATGAGTGAATGGAGGACGTTGTAAAGGTATGTCGATCGCTGCTGAAGCTTTGGTTATCCGCTGAATTTTTTGCGAATTCCCGATTACAGCTTGCACATCTGCTAAAGGAATATCAAAATCAATTAATTCAGCTGTACCGACATAATCCAGCGCTTGATCTTGGAGTAGACCGAGTTTCCATAGCCCTAAGCAAAATGTCCGTGTTGCCCGCACTGCTATTCCCAGTACCTCTCCAGTATCTGTCTGCAAACCTGAAGGCAAATCAATACTCAAAATCGTCTGAGACGATTGATTTAATTGCTCAATTGCAGTTGTAACAGGATCAGTAAGTACTCGCTCTAACCCAAACCCAAATAATCCATCAATCACTAAATCACAGCCTTGTAGCACTGCCAACGAGTCAGAATAGGGAATCCCTAAACTCTGCGCGTACTGAGAGTGCTGTGCGGTTAATTCCTTGAGCTTAGAAAAAGGACAATAAATACTTACCTCATAGCCTTGGAAATGCAACTCACGGGCAACAACCAACGCATCACCACCGTTGTGACCAGGTCCTACTAAAATGCCTACCTGTTGTGTCTGCGATCGCGGATAAAGTGCTTGAATTCGACGCGCAATCAGCCCTCCTACTTTCTCCATCAAAGCTGCAACGGGCATTCCAGCTGCAAAGAGCCGCGTTTCAATGTCGCGCATTTGCTGTTGCGTTACAACAATTTGCTCAATTTCTTTCTGCCTCTGTTGAGTATCTATCAAAGCCTTATCCCAAAGCCAACACTTCTAAAATTATCAGCCAGAGGGTTAATTCAAAACTTACTACATTCTTAGATTAGTAAAAATATCATACTGCTCTTTGAAAGCTCTCTCCGTACTAGCCAAATCTAGATCGCTAGCCAAAAGATCAATACCATCAATAATTTTGGGAATTTGAGCTGCATCAATTTGGAGATTGAAAAAGCATTCCTGCCTATAATCTGGTCTTTCCTGAAAACGTTGGATAGCCAATTTTAGTGGGCGCTTGACTTCATAAGCTCTCTCAGCCTTCTCAACTGCTTTCTGAGGAATTGGAGATTGTAGCCTGAGAACTGCTAAATCAATTAAATCTCTTGCCTTAACACTATCGTCCAGATAACGGTCAGCGTTTGCAAGCAACTTCGCTGCGAAACAATCATTAAGGCTTAAACATGGAACAGGTGACCACTCTGGATATCTAGGTGAATCTAATTCAAAGCGAACTTCAGCAATAATCTCAGTTTTGATAGGCTCATTATCTACAAGAACTATCATCCGAATCCCGTACTGGTCAGTAGTGCCACGTCCGATTTGGATTCTACTTAGATCGCGGAACAATGCTTTGTAACCACCATCAAATACAATGGTGCGAAGGTTTTTATAACCTGATGAAGTAACTGAAGAAATGAAATCAACATCCTTGCTCCAGCGATATTCTCCAAAATCAAGTGTAAGAAGGGTTCCACCACCAAAGTAAGCAGAACTCTCCTTAAAAACGTCAAAATTCAAACTGTTAAGAATCGTGATGATTTTGTTGTGGTGAGCCAACCTAAACTTCACAGTTCAACTTGCAGCCAAGAATGATAAGCCTTTGCAAGTCCTCTCAGAAAATTCAGTTCCTCACCCTCAAGATTTCCAAAAAGCTCGTGGTATCTCCAACCTCGCTCATATCGACTCAGCATTTGTTCAGGATTAAACCGATAGACATCATCAGTCTGCCAGCAAATTGCTTCTAGGAAAGGTAGCTTTTTAGGCACACCTTCCTTAATTGGTGTAGCAGTTACCATAGCTTCCCAATTAATTATCTAAATTGTTTTCACCTCTAGACTAGCGTAATTGCCCGTTAATGGGTAGCAATAAGAAATAAATTGATACTAAGGGATTACCCTTTTGTTGCATTGTCTGTGACTAGCTCTTTAGGTTTCTATAGTGATTCGTCAAGTCGTCTAACTCATTATTAAAATAAATCTTCTCATATAGCAATCCTAAATAAATTGTAAGGTGTGGAATGGGCATTTTGCCCCTGCGCGCTGGAAGCCTACCCTACAAATCAAATTGCTATATATTCTCATACCATGTATAAATTCGTCTTGGATAACTAAACAGTATTCATTTATATAAATCTTTTTTAATGGGAATTTTTCATGTCGTAGACCTTTAAGGAATAGATGAAAATTTACTCAAGGTTATACTAATATGAGTGTAGAGAGCGCTTATTGCTAAAAGTTAAAACTTGTGATCGCGTGATCGTAAGTTGAAGTTAATAACAAGTGAATTAACGGTTTAGCGCCCGAAGTAAACCCGCGCATTCTTCAATCCTGAATCCATTATATAGCGATTCAAGCGTTCTGCCTGCGATCGCTCTGCAAATGGTCCTAGCCTTACGTGTAAACCTCGTGGTTGCTCTTTTTGGTTGATATTCACTGGGATATCTATCCGCAATTGTCTTACCTGGTTTTCGACTAAGGGTAAATTCTCTCGACTACTAGGAATTACCACAAAATAAGATTTAGATTCCCCAAAGTCTATTTCTTTTCCATTAGCAAGGCTGACGATCCGGACATCAATACCCTGGGATTGCAGTTTTTTGCAAGTTCTTCAGCATTGGAATTTTTTGCTAAAAACCCCCGCCTGGATTACAGAACGTCCGTTATGCTGGCGCACAAAAGCTTTTGATTCTAGCTGCTGTACTTGTTGTAGTGTCGGTAAGCTAGTTTCATTGACGTAAACTAAGTATTTTAAATTGGTGCTAGCAGGAGTAGCTCCAGGTGCTTCAAAGTCGATTTCACGCGGAGTAAATAATGAGGGCGATCGCTCCTTAACCAAGTTAACTGATGGAGGCGGTGGCGGTATGTCAACTACTGTCTGAGCAATCAGCGACTCAGCGAGAATAGGTTTTGCTTGTGCTGGTTGAGGAATAATGGAGGCGATCGCGTCTTTAGATAGCGCTAACCATCCCCTAGTACCAGTAAAAGTGGCGCAACAGGTAATAATGGAGCAACAAGTTTAAACAAGCTGGTAGTTGGGGATTGATTTTGCCGTTTCATCTTTATCCTGTTCTTTCAGGCATCTTGGTGCAATAGAAAATTGTAAGATTATTGAACTTCATAAATGTATTTATTTCGGCTCAAGCAGCCACAGTCAACCTCCGGTTCCCTACGTTGACTGCCTTAAAGATAAATTATCCTGCTTATCCACCTACACAAGTTTTGCGGCTAAAAAAGCTCTACACTGCTTGCCTCACCTTTCAAGTTAGTCTTACTGAAACAAAACTAAAACAAGAATATAACGCTACCTTTGTGTATCCAAGGGTAACTCTCTGATAAATCGAAATGTATTATGTTTCTTTACTGCTAAACTTCAGTGGATGTACAGTGTACAGTCAAATTTTTACACCCAATCTGGTTTCTCATAGCAGCAGAAAGCGTAAATAATCTATCCCAACTAAATTCAAGCGCTGCTGCAAAAGATAAACTGCCCATCCAGGTTCGCTTGATTGCATTTATAACACCAGTCTATTGAGGAATGTTAACTTAGAATTAATGTCCTGGCAGTTTTTCTAGTTCACTTACGTCTATGAATATCGTAGTCGGTCTTTCCGGTGGCGTAGACAGTTCTACCGCCGCTGCTATCCTGCATCATCAAGGCTATAAAGTTATTGGTCTAACCCTCTGGCTCATGAAAGGGAAAGGTCAGTGCTGCTCAGAAGGGATGGTCGATGCGGCGGAAATTTGTGAACAGCTGGGCATTCCCCATCATATTGTTGATAGCAGGCAAGTCTTTCAGGCGAATATTGTTGATTATCTAGTTGCAGGTTATAGCGCTGGCATCACACCCCTGCCTTGCTCTGTGTGTAACAAAACAGTGAAGTTTGGTCCAATGGTGCAGTATGCCCGCGAACATCTGGGTATCGACCGAATTGCTACTGGTCACTATGCTCGAATTAGTTATGATCCAGATAATGGTCGTTATCAATTACGACGGGCAGTAGACCGCAATAAAGATCAGTCCTACTTTTTGTATGATTTGACGCAAGACTTATTAGCTGCATCAATGTTTCCCTTGGGCGAATATATCAAAGCAGAAACTCGGCAGATTGCAGCTGAATTTGGGCTGAAGACTGCTAATAAGTCAGAAAGTCAGGATTTGTGCTTGGTTGAAAGCCACGGTTCAATGCAGTCGTTTTTAGACAAGTACATTACTCCGACAACAGGGGATATTGTTGACCTGGAAGGGCGGGTAGTTGGGCAGCACAATGGTGTTCACCATTACACAATTGGTCAGCGAAAGGGGCTAGGAATTGCGGCAGCCGAACCGCTGTATGTAATTGGGTTGGATGCGGGACGCAATCGAGTGATTGTGGGCGATCGCACCAGTGCCAGCCAGCCAGAATGCACTGTAGGGACAGTTAACTGGGTGGCGATCGCCGAACCAAGCACTCCAATCCGAGCAGAAGTACAAGTGCGCTATCGCTCAAGCGCTGTGCCAGTAACAGTAATTCCCCTGGACAATTCCCGCGTCAAGCTCGTTTTTGATCAGCCTCAGTTCAGTATTGCCGCTGGTCAAGCAGCTGTTTGGTACGACGGCGACATTGTTTTGGGCGGGGGAATTATCGAAAAATAATTAGGGGCTAGGGAATAGAATTAATAATTTATCTTTCCTCGTCCCCCTACTCTTGTTTTGCACAATTACTTTTGACTTGCTAAAGCTAATCCCTTAAGTTAATAAAGAGTTTGAAACAATAACAGTTAAAGCAAAAAAGGGATTATTTTGAGTCACTATAGAGACGGCATTGCTCCCCACGGTGTTGAATTGATCAATCGCATCGCCACACCTGAACAAAAACAAGAATTTCTCGACAAAGCTGATTTTCTGCCACGAATACAACTTGATGAGCGAGCTGTTTCTGACCTGGAGATGATTGCCATTGGTGCATTTAGTCCACTCACAGGGTTTATGGAGCAGGAAGATTATCAGCGAGTCGTGGTAGATATGCGGCTGAAAAATGGTTTGCCGTGGTCGATTCCGATTACGCTTTCTGTAGAAACAGCGATCGCAGAACCCCTTAAGGAAGGTAGCTTAGTACGCCTGGACAATCCGACTGGTAAATTTATCGGCGTATTAGAACTTACCCAAAAGTATCACTACGACAAAACTCACGAAGCAATTAATGTTTATCGTACTGATGATGCGAAACATCCAGGCGTGCAAGTTGTTTATAACCAGGGATCAGTAAATCTTGCAGGTGCGATTTGGCTATTGCAACGCGACCCTAATCCTCAGTTTCCTAATTACCAAATTGACCCAGCCCAGTCACGGCAGATGTTTAAGGAAAAGGGCTGGAAAACAATTGTTGGCTTCCAAACCCGCAACCCAATCCACCGAGCGCATGAATATATCCAAAAGTGCGCTATGGAAACAGTGGATGGTTTGTTTTTACACCCCTTAGTAGGAGCGACAAAAGACGATGACATTCCAGCTGATGTCCGGATGCGCTGTTACGAAATTATTTTAGAAAACTACTACCCCAAAGACCGAGTAATTCTAGCAATTAATCCAGCGGCAATGCGCTATGCAGGACCGCGTGAGGCAATCTTCCATGCGATTGTGCGTAAGAATTACGGCTGTACTCACTTCATTGTCGGACGCGACCATGCTGGAGTAGGTGACTATTATGGCACCTACGATGCTCAGCATATATTTGATGACTTTGAATCAGCTGAACTGGGCATTGTGCCGATGAAATATGAACACGCTTTCTACTGCACTCGCACTCAGTCAATGGCGACAACGAAAAGTAGTCCCAGTAGTCCTTCGGAGCGGGTTCACTTGTCAGGGACAAAGGTGCGGGAGATGCTGCGTCGCGGTGAATTACCTCCACCAGAATTTTCGCGTCCAGAAGTAGCGGCAGAGTTGGCTAAGGCAATGCAATCAAGTTAGTTATTAGCTCTTAACTATAGCTAAATGCTCTTGTTCTCAGGCTCAACTTGGGAACGAGAGGGAGAAAGCTGACTGTACACTTCGGGCATCAGGAGTAAACAATGCTAAGTGGAAACAACTTGAAGATGCTCCTGTTGCCTCTGAAAGTCCCCAACTAGGGGAGCTTGATTAACTGGAAACGTTTGTTGGTTCTAAAAAACAAGCTCTGGGCGGCAGTTGACCACTTCAAGCCAGGAATCTTAGCTTGAGTGTTAGGCAGACACGACTCTAAATCCTTTGAACCCCTTGGGAAACAAGTTGAAGCATGGCAGGGTTATTTCTACCTCACCGATGGGTGGCAGGTCTATCCCTGCTTTATTAATGCTAGGAGTTACGCAGTTGAATGTCATGCTGAACGCAGTGAAGCATCCCAGAGATTCTTCGCTACCGCTCAGAATGACATTACTGCGTCCAACTGCGTAAGTCCTGAATGCAATTGTTAGTTAAATGTACATCACGAGAGTCGAAGGGGAAAACACAAGGGAAGCGACACTACTTAGCAAGGTTGCATCGCAAGACGTTGTGCTATTCCCAGTCCGTAGAGATACTGGAATCCTCCATTCGGTTGCGACTTCACTACTTGAAATTCCGCTCAATTCTACAGTTTGCCTAATTCATCCTTGATTCAGCAATGCCGACAGAGATATCTACTCCTGCTCTCTGTGTCTTCCATGTGTAACCGAGTATATTGCAAGCTGGATACTATTGGGTGGCTGCGTTGATAGGGACACACTCGTTTTCTTTTCCAGTTTGCATTGCGCCTAAAAGAGTTTTTACTTTGACGCATCGCCTAGTTGCTTTAACCACTTCTGTAGAATCAGCTTGGGGTACACCTACAGTAATGATCAAACCTTGACTACCCAGTTCAGCGCTACGTGGTAGACTACCCAGGTAATCGAATGTAACTGTTTGTGGGTACTTGAAGCATACGTTATCAAAGAACTAGCCGTATTTTCTGCGTTGAGATTTGTTCCCAGTAAAACTTGCCCTGGTTTGATTTCTAAACCTGCCCCGACAAACTTCCAGCTATCATTACTAAGATTAGCAGCTTCGATAGAAGCGGGATGAATGGAAATTTGGGGTAGCTGGTTGTCAGTTTTAAAGCTGACGCTGTAGCTGAGTTTTTTCCTTTTGGCTTCTTGTTGAGCTGATTGTAGCGCTCTCAAAACTGCATCATTGGCAGCATTCATTCGTCGCTGGTTGGTAAAGGCAATCCAACTCGGTGCGGCGATCGCTAAGCAAAATTGCAATCATCATTGTTACGACTATAAGTTCTATCAGCGTAAACCCAGCCCTAGATCCAGGCAGTGCCGACTTAGAAAACGCTGGACATTTATTGTGTCTAGCAGCTATTAAATTAAGTTGCTGCAATTTTAATAAAATCGGTTCCATACTATTATTTTAATCCAGCTTTATAAGTAAGAGCCTTAGCCCGTACACTCTCAAGTGGGGTATGTACTAAAAATGACTAATGAGTAATAACTAGTGACTCGCGCAGCGAACTAATTAATCAGTATTTAACAAACCACGCCCTTGAACTTGAATACTTGCAGTTGGACAATAGTTAGATTGGCGATTGCAAGCATCATCCCCAATTCGAGCCAGGGCATTACCTCTAAGATAGATTTGTGCTGAAGTGTTAGATGAGTTGACACACGCAGAGAAGCCACCTGCTAAATTCGCTGGAACCTGTTGAATGTCCGTGTGGTTTAGTGGTAGGGCAATTTGGAGTTAGATTGCTGGTGTCAATATAATCAACTAGCGTATCAACCGTAGTAGTATAAGGTTCATCACGTTTTTTCCAACGATTCATTTTTTCTTCAAGAGTAAGAGCAGGCACCCTCAAGTCAAATTTCTGAAACCCATTACTCCGAGCTTGAATATAGTTATCAACATTAAATGGATATCTAACCTCATCTGTAATTTGAAATCTGCCAATCCGAGCGGCGTTAGACCAATTTTCGTGAGGATCATTACCTTTAATTAGGTAATAGCAACTAAGGAGTAGACAAATGTATCAAAGGTATTATTCTCTCCAGATCCCTTATTAGGAACGTCAACTCCTCTCTAATTTCGCGCTTCCAAAAGACAAGCACAGGTACGCAGAGATTTGGAGGATTATTAACACAACTACGCTCAGAAGTTGGTGCTTCGGGTGGAATTTGGTCTTTAATCCCAGAAATACCAGGGTATGTATTTGAGTTAATGTTATTTAATCCCGTAGCATTGTATATGTAGACTGCTTGTTCTAAGTCTTGAGCAATGTAATCAAGCGCTAACTGAACTTCTTGCTCAGAAGCGTTTTTGGCTTCTTCTCCGGGATGTGTTCAGCATATTGGTCATGAACGACATTAAAGGCGTAATAACTATGCCTGCAAGAACCAAACCGACTAGCAGTTCAATCAAGGTAAAAACCGCCAATTTTACGAGCCAGTTTAGAACTACTTAACTGATTGGGCAAAATTTTAGTGTGTCTATCATGTTATTTGTTACTTTGTTGACACACATTGAGCAATTTTAGAATTTGCAATGCGCGCTAGTTATCTTTTACAACTGCCAAGGCGATCGCAATAATCTTGAAATTTAGTTTGCTCAGTGCTGATCTCTGTCGTCATTTCGATTAAAGCGTGCCTTGCGATCGCCTAAGCCACCTGTAAAAGCTGCTTGCGTTCTTTTGTTGTCTGGACTATTTTTGACGAGAGAATTGGCATCACTAAAGGCATCGGCTCGGTAAACCCGAATTCCCAAAAGATACCCTTTATCAGTATTATCAGTTGTGCTGCCAACGCCTCTAGGCGTATCACTCCGAAAAGCTTGAACTATCATGTCTTTTAAACTTGTACTGCTACAGCCATCACCATCAAGGTCAAAGCAGTACAAGCTGGCTCTGGCATCATTTTGGCAGTATGGATAAGTTGATGTTTGGCTATGGTACAGTTCAAACTTCCTGCTGTGGGAGCAGCAACGCTTGCAAAGGCAATCCTTTGTGGATTGAACTGATTGGGTATCGTTGTCGAAATCTCATTCAGCAAAAGAGAGTGCTTTGGAGCCTCAATTGTCTTACCCCTAAGACTATCCACGTAACTTCTCGCGGCTTGGGTTGCTAGTTCCACCCGCCTAGCTTGAACACGGTTGCCAACTGAGAGCACAATTACGGGGGCGATCGCTGTCATTAGAATGCCAACTACGGCTATAGCTACTAAGGACTCAATAATCGTGAACCCGCATTGACTAGAGTGAGGTTTTTTTTTTGTTTAAGGATAATCATTGTGATTCACCATTTACCGTATTTAAACCCTGTGGCTCATTATAGGCAGTTAAAGCTGGGCATTCAGCCGGACGTTCACTTGCGTCAATCGCATAGTTGGTATAGTTGTTTTTCTGAGTCTTGAGCAGCAGCACACAAAAGTGTTTTTGAACTCCAAGGTCATCCCGACTAACTTCTCTAAAAAATTCATCACCAGGATTTACAGGCTGTTGAGTAAATTTTTGGGCAAACAGGTCGAGCCCAAAACAAAAGCCCGACATCAAAGCTCCACTGTCGATTCGGTTCGGTGTAGTAAGGCAGGCTCACCATTAGTGTGCCATTGTCCGTTTTATATTGAGTGAAATCGTAGCCAAAAATGCTCAGACTACCATCATTTTTTTCAGACTTATCAGCAAGTATTGCCATAGAACGGTGGTTGCAGTAAGCACTCCGCTTGAACTGAATAAAACTGCCTTTAATATTGAGTGTTCTATCCTGCCAGTTTTCTAGCAAACGTACAAAGTTGGGTGTCCACTGATTCTTCTGCGACGACTAGGGGCTATTGCCCGCAACAAAAACAGCATTAATACGTAGTAGCCCTATCAGCTACTTGTAGCCAATCATCCCGAATATTCCTGCTTCGATCCAGCAGGGACTGCTACCAGGATGGCCGAATTCCATTTGGGCTATGAATCTGCAAACTGGCACCCAAGGGACGGCCGCCTCATCAAAGCAAATAATGTCAATGGAATTTTGAACTGATTACGAGGAATGTTGTAATTCTCCCAGGTGTAGAAACGACTCTGAATTAGGGAATAATCTCCCTAGAGTAGGAAGCTCACCTTTCCCCAGGAAATTACCCTTAATTCGTGATCTTTACTAGTCGGTTGGAATACAAGTTGTCCTGTCTTTTGTACCCAGAATACGTTGTTGGGGCTGACGTTATTTAGTTTTACCTGAACTGCAATTCTTACCTTCAAACGATTGTTGTACCATCTGATTGCAGCACAAAATGGCGTTTCTTTGCCTACCTCCATTCCAGCTGTGTTCTGCCTGACTCCAATCGTCCTGTCGGTTCCAAGTTGATCACAGTCACAGGAACGAAAAGCTGCATCAGCATCGGTTTTTTGATTTTTCCAGGATCAACAGAAATATTGGGAGTGAAAAAACTGAGAGTGTTCTAAATGCGTTATCAATTGCTTCACGAGGAGCATCCGGTTACCGCAGTTCACCCGTTTTGAGATTTCGGGTTGTTTGGAGAAACCAAAGTTAGTGCAAAGTGTGTAATCAGAAGCTTTGTCGTTTGCCAGAGTGTCGCTGTCTTCAACATCAAAGGTAAGGTAAATTTAAGTTCTAGTACCTGGTGTAGGAGGATTATTACATGAAACAATATCGTTGTTGTAAAACAAAAATTATCAGGTAAAATCAGCTTTTCATACCAAGCTCAGGAGCGAATAATACAGAGAGGTTTATCATTTTGCGTAGTAATAGAGCCTGAATTACTCTGGTTCACCGCTTTGATTGGTTGTTGTCTAAACCAGAGCGCATTATTTGTCAGGTGCCAGAAATTAGTGCTGAGCCTAAGGATTGCAGTTACATCAGGATACTGACATCCATTTAAATCACAACCTACTCCTAACGGTCTTGCGGGAGAATTGGTGTTGGTAGCATAAGCATTTTGATCGTAACATTAAGTGTGCCGTCAGGATTGCGGCCCAGAAACAACTCGACGAGCATAAACGCTGATCTTCTAAAGTGGAGACAGGTCTAGCAGTTGTACCTGCTCCCAATCGCTGGACAAGGTTCTTTCTAGCAGGGCTAAATGGTTGAAGCCACCGTGGGTCATTAGTTCCAACGCTATTTCCACCAGTAGCAACCACAATTTGATTTACCTGATTCGCTCGAATATTTTTCTCTTCGTCCTCTAAATCTCTTTTGCAATGCTGTATCATAGCCAAATCACCCAATCTTTTGTTTCACATTCTGAGACAGGTAGTTTACGGCAGATTTCCATCACATACTCAGGGAAATATGTCGCCCGGCGTTGAATTGTTACCCATTAGTTAAATAGGAGTTTTCTGTAGTTAGGTATATTTGCTCAATTAGCACCTTTAATAAAGGCTTTTTTCTCTTCACGAATTTGAGTGACAAAATCACCTGTATTATTTCTCAGGTCATAGTCTCCTTGATCGCGAAACCATCCTGAAAATTATTAGACAGCAGTTGATTCCATCAGGAAATAATTGTTGCTGGCCTGATGTTCCAGAACCACGACAACCAGGAAGGATTTCGACGACAGGCAAAGTTGTTATTGAGAACTGAGCGCTCGTAAAAAAGTTACACCAGTTAGGTGTTAAGTCTTCTAAAAACTCCCAATTGGGTTAACGAAAATGTTAGTCTTTGCCGCTGGTGCAGGTTAAAATCACCTTTAATATAAGTAGGCAAATTAGTTGCTAGAGTTAAACCCTTTTCTTCTGCCACAAATATTTTCCACGTGTTCGTGATAAATCTCGACCATTAATCAATCGAATCCGTTTGAGCGGCGTGTCGGATCGAGCTTGAAATCAGTAAAATTTCGTAATCTTGAGCGGCGTGTAAGATCGAGCTTAAAATCAGTAGGGCTGGGTAGTATTTCTTCAGCAGTTGTGTCATAAATCAAGTAAGCATCATCACGGCTAGCGTAAATAATGCCGCTATTAGGGTAACAAGTATTCTTGATTTACTTCTGATACTGGTCTAATTTCTTCCCTTGCAAGTACCCCTAGATTGATATCAGTTACTCGAACTTCTAAAGGTTGACGCTGTTCTAAGTGAATCGTAGTTAGTTGAGCCAATGTTCTTAACTTGTCTAGCATCAAGAAAAGATGCTTCATAATTCTTATGAATTACTGGAGATGGACAGCGGAGTAAGATCTCCATTCAGAATTTGGATAGCACAAATCGCTGTATCGATCGCTGAGTTTCAGATAAACTTAGGGTTTTATTGTTGTAGCCCACTGGTGCCCATAGCATTGGTGCACAGAGCTTGGAGAAGGCGTTAACCATGCGCCCAATTAGGAAAAATCAATTTTGCTTGATATCATAGCTCTATTGAATAGTCGGTAGCGATCGCGCTAATTCTATCAGCATCGGTAGTGTAGGAGGAGATAGACACTCCATTATTAGATCTACCATCGCTGGTATCGATACCATTTGCCACCATCAACATTAACCTTGTTTTGGCGGTAGTTGCATTCGTTGGATCGTGATAGCTGCTGACACAGGCAATCGGAGTTTGACTCTTTCCGCATTATTGTCGTAGTGATAGACTGCTGTCGCCTCGCCGTAAGTCAGGTGAGGTGCTGTACTCTCGTCTATGGTGGGTATCGGCATCATCCGCGCCACCTTTCATTGGCATCGTATCTGGCAAAACTATAGTGTATGGACTATTTGTACTCTCACCTGCCAACCGAGGAGCAGTGGGAGCAGGGTTGCCAGATTCAAGCACATTACGAGCAGACATAAAAGAATCAGCATTTACAGCCGGATAGTCAGAAGACGGATTACGGTAAATTCCCGCGCCTGTAATCACCCGCACACCACCATTAGCAGGTAAGTTAGGCACAGGTTGTTGAATTGCAGTTTGCTCCCAGAAGCCATTACGATCTGCTATTCCCGCTTCTGGGACAGGTATCACCTGCGTCGTCCGATACCGTGGCTCAGTTTTTGAATCAGTCCAGTTAATGCCACTGCCTATCAGCTGCTTTTCTGTTGCTCCTGTAACGTAATTACCTGCGTCATCTTTCCGCAGAACAGGAAGGTTGTTACCGACATAGATGCGATCGCCAATATTTGCTTCTTTGCCCTCTTTTTGCTGCTTTTCTGGCTGAGTCTGCGGTAAATTAGCTTGGTTAAGACTGACAGTAGTGTCAGTGAGGTTGTTACTAAAGTCTATGGGATTAACCTCTATCGGATTTCGCCAAACTTCAGGTGGCTCAATCGTGCCAAAAGCAAAAACTCTGATATCAATACTGTTTATCGGATTATACGGGTAGAGCGGATTAGCATTGGTAGTTGGGACTTCAGCGTAAGGAACACGGCGAGTACGATTTTTTAGGTAAATCTCTATTTGCTCTGCAAGGACATTCCAGGTATTTAAGCTACTGCCTTCCGGCGCGTTGAGCTTGTCCGCAAATCCCTGTTTAACCTCCGGCGGGTACTGACGTACATTTGAAACACTATCTATAGTAGGTTGCAGGATTTCTCTCGTGTCCTTTTCCGCGTCATAGTAGTTCGGATGGAAAGAGAGCGCTGTCTGCTTCATCAAAGCAATTCGCTGGTTATAGGCAGCATCATTAAATGCTACTTCTACACCGCCTTCACTAGTTGTAGATTTAGTTCTGCGATCAAGCGTCGCCAAAAGTGGAGCGTTCCCAAATCCATTAAATAGGTCAACGATTACTGGTTCTCGATCTGTTCTATCGTTGATACTGCCAACTGCTATATTGCCACCAACCGTGATTTTACTGTTGTCTTCAGTATAAAAACAAGAGGAACTACTACTAACTTGAAACATCCTAACTGCCTGTCTATTGTTACCACCAATTAGCAAATTGCCATTTGTGGAAATTCTGCCATTTAGACGGAAGGGGGAATCAGGGGAATTAGGGGTAATTTCCAGGTCATCTTGGAATGCAACGACGTTGTTACTTAGGGGAATGCGACTGCGGTCTTGTTGAAACTCTAAAGCAGAAAAGCCTTTACTGCCTTTGTAAACCTCGTAGTTATTAGTATCAGCAACAGGAGTGGTAATTGGAACCGTTGCCGTGTAGACAAAGAAACTTTTAGTTAATTTTGCACCTGATTTGTACCAACCATTACTTACCAAACTGTTACTGGAACCGACATTCTCGCACTGACTACCCAACCCAGTTTCCATTGGTGGGGTTCTGGCGGCTATTACATTTCTGGATCTGTTTGCACCGTTAGTAGGGCTACGGAAATAGATGCCGTATAGGGTATAGCTATCAAACTTACCGTTATTATCGGTATCGACCGGAAATCTCCAGGCAGTATTTAGAGTTTTATTAGTTTCAATAGTGGGGTTTAGATCAATATCATTAACAAGTTTCAGCCGAGTCTCATCGCCCAAGAGATAGCTATCCTTATTAAGCACCTTCTCAAACGCAGCATCCGTTGGGGTTTCTTGTGGCAGGGTAGGATCTGCCAATAAAGCATTTATTTTCGCTCTAGCGCGATCAAGCGCAGGTGTAGCAGCGTTTATGGTTGACTCATCTACCCTGAGATTATTTGCATATTTAGAGCGATCAAATGAGCGGATCATCAGCGCTGTGGTTAGTAGCACAACTACCATTGACACCATTGCCACAGTAGGTAACACAAATCCCGACATTGAAAGACTTTGGTATCTCCCCCTGACAAGCAGACTACGCAGAAACCACTGCATCTGCTCTTTGGAATTGGCTTTAGATAGCTGCCAAATCTTCTGTAGGAAATTTGGAACTGCTTTATCTTGCTTGCGGGTTGACATGACTGTTGTGCCAAAAATTGAAATGTTTTACCGTTGAAGAAGGAAAATAGCAGTAATAATACTTAGATTATTTCAGTTGAGTGTAATTTTATTTATACATCAGTAAATATACCAGAATATCGCGGATAAAAGTAGGGTCATCTTAACTAAGGGATTATAATTTGAGAACTTTTCGGGTTAATTTACTTAAATTTCACAAGGAGCAATAATTATTCTAGCGTTTGAGTTCTAACTCCTAGCTTGGGCAACAAAATCATTAGCTAAAGGTGCTAATTAATCCACGCGATTGCTTAAACCGATGAAAAAAGAGCTATAAGCGTGTATAAATCTAAAATTGAGCAATAAGAAGCTTTCTATTGTCTTAAAAACAAATTTTTGGGCAGATACTACCGTTTTTGTCACAAAGATGCAGGGGAGATGGGGAGCTGTTCTTGGCAACCCCATAGATAAATCTAGGGGCTTGAGATAAGGACGTGCGTGAACCTTGCTGCAAGCAGTCTCAGTCCAATTAATTCTTCTCCACAACTAAAGTTGGGGGCTTGTACCACATGGCAGAGGGGCGTTTTTCTTCTTTCCCCCCTGCCTTTTTGGTCAGGGCTTTATCAAAGTAGTTGCATGGCTCCGCTCGCTAGCGAAATTAATTTTTTTGAATCTGTCTGTGTGAGTTACCATCAGTTTCTTGTCTGCTCAAACCATGAGTTAAGGCGAGTTTCAGGAGAACATTGTTGACTATTAGGTACTATTCGCCTAATGCTGAGATAATGCTTAGTGCAAGCAATACAAGCGCCCTTGGAGGAATATATTGCTTGCTATAGTCCAAGAAACCCTATTGTGTGTTGGTATTTAGATGACATCGGTTCAACGTCTCAATGCAAATCTGCTCCAGAACTTGGGTGCATGGCAAGGCTCTTTTCCCGTCTTTCACCCCAAGGAGAGCTAAAGCAAGACATTCCTACCCTAGTCACTCTAGAAGGAATGAATGACAATCAAACCGTTCGCCAAACAATTCAGCACTTCTTCCGCAACTGGGGAAGTGGTACAAGAAAAGGTGCTGGAGTATAGTTCCTTGAATCGGAGTGTACTGTTTTTTGAAAATGGTGCTTTTTCTCAAGGCTCGATCCAATTTGAGCTTTTCTAAATTTGGGGCTGAACTAGGCTTTATTAATGGCGATCACCGGCTACGCTTGGTGCAATTGTTTGATCCAGATAGTCAGTTGTCTAGTTTGACGCTAATTCGCGAACATCGCTTAAATACAGCAGCGTCAGAACGTCCGCCTTTGACTTTAGAAATGCTATTGGGGGAATGGCAAGGGAGAAGCAGTAACCCTCTACCCTGATTGGCGTAATGCCGAGAGTTATGCCACCACGTTATCTATCCACAAAGTAGGCGATCGCCCATCCCAGCGCTTAACAACTTCTGGCTTAGAACTTTCCTCTACCGCCAACATTGACGGTTCTACCCTCCAGTTTGACCAAAAACATCCGGTGCAAGTTCTACTTCTAGCAGATGGTGCATCTTCTACCACGCCACTAAGCATTCCTAAAGGTCATTCATTTTTCTTGGAGGCTGGTGGCTCGTTGAGGAAAAATCTGCGCCAACGTCTGATTCGTAGCTACGATGCCCAAGGCGGATGGAGCAGTCTCACACTGGTAACAGAGCATAAAATCAGCGATTAATCAAGAGGGCAGTTCTGCGGCAAAATCCTGGCACTTACTGAACTCATACGCTCCGATCGTCAAAGCACCTAAAGAGATTGTCCGGTGTCTTGATCAACCTGGTCATAGCTAAGGAAGCACTCTGCACTCGTTGCAAATCCTAAAATTACCTGACGGCTTTTTCCCTCGTACTGAAAGTAACATTTTGCCCCTGGTTCTGGTTGAGCGATAAAGGTTTCAGCTTACTGCGTCACCGTCAGCATACAGCCTGGTAACAATTCAAGTCTGTCAGGTTTAGTTCGCTCAACTGCCTGGGGTTAGCTCCTGCTCCTCGGAACTTCTCTGGTTGTTTTAGTGCTAGGTATTGCACTTGAAAGTGGGATTGTTCGGTTTCTTGCAGCAGGATTACACGCTGCCGATAAGTTCGCTCTAGGTACAAAAAATTTGCCTGTTCCGCGAATAGTGCCAGATTACCCTGAATTCTTTGAGGCAAGGGACAGTGATAGAGATGGAGGTGAAACCAGGCGGATTGTTCTATAGCTTGACTTCGGTTGGCAAATTCTCCCGCTAGCCACTGAGCTAGGGTTTTTAGAGTGTGAGGGTGGGTCATTTTAAAGTTATTTTATTTTTGTGCAACCATATTAAAAATATATTTTTGGGATTTTCTAGCGAACCACTTGAAGTATCTTGTCAAAACAATAGAGCCTTAATGCATATATTTTCACCTGTCCAACAATTCCTGCTCACTTGGCTGCTATTTTTAGTAACAGGTTGGGCAACACTAAATGCACTGAGTTATGTCGGGGAACTTCTCAGTATTTTAATTACGGCAGGATTAATTGCATTCTACTTAACTATGCTGTTGCTGCTCTTACAACCATTTCTGCCTCGAAATGTAGCAGCAGTACTTGTCTATTTAGTAACGGGCTTTGTTGTTGTAATTATTGGCGTGACTCTTGTTCCACCAGTATTTAACCAAGCACGGCTTTTTGTAACTAACTTACCATCGTTGGTAGATTCTGCCCAAGATCAATTGACTTCCTTCCAAACTTGGTGTGCAGCGCAATTTGCCATTTGATGTCCGAACTTTGGCATCGCAACTGCTGACACAAGTACAAACTCAGGTCGAGGCGATCGCCACCAGAGGTTTAGGATTGGTCGTAGGTACATTTAACTGGTTCTTAGACTTGATCCTGATTGTGGTGATCTCGTTTTATATGCTGATTGATGGCGAGCGAGTTTGGCAGAGTATGACCAGTATTTTTACGCTCAAAATTCGAGATGGCTTGACAGAATCATTGCAACGCAACCTCCAACGGTTTGTTTCTGGGCAGCTATTGTTGGGGTTGTTTATGGCTATTACCTTGACAGTAGCATTTTGGGTATTACGAGTTCCCTTTTTCTGCTATTTGCTGTTTTTATCAGCTTAATGGAAGTAATTCCTTTTGTAGGGGCGACATTAGGAATTGTTACAGTAGCAACTGTAGTAGCATTTATCGACTGGTGGCTGGCATTACAAGTGTTGGCAATGGCGATCGCACTTCAGCAGATAAAAGACAATTTAGTCGCTCCCCGAATTATGGGCAACTTGACAGGTTTGTCGCCAGTGATAATTTTTATATCTCTACTA
This sequence comes from Chroococcidiopsidaceae cyanobacterium YX2bin18, assembly GCA_030446505.1. GTDB lineage: Bacteria > Cyanobacteriota > Cyanobacteriia > Cyanobacteriales > Chroococcidiopsidaceae > JAHHHE01. The sequence continues at coordinate 26,893 of JAUJND010000033.1, forward strand.
TTAGGAGCGCGATTAGGAGGGCTATTGGGGTAATTTTGGCAATTCCACTTACCGGAGTCGGGAAAAAGCCTAGCGGAAATTGTGCTTGATCCGATGCTACCTCCCCAGACTGGCTCGTTTTTCCACAATCCTTTTAACAAAGATAGTGTCACCTCAGCGTCAGAGTCTGAGCGAGCACCGATACCACTGATAAAATGCTGGATCATGCACAGCCTTAACTTTACCGCGGAATGCGGTTATCACAGGCACTGGCTTTTAAAGCCAGCATACCGATGACTGGAGAGGGCAATCTTGGATCTAAAACGTTTCTTTGGGCTGACAACACTTGTAGCTTTCTTGCAGCGATTGCTTTTTGGCAGACTACCAATGAAACCCCCTAACCAACTACACCCGACTGATAGTAGCTGTATTTTTAGTGTGCCTTAACCTGATCAGCGTGTCTTCAACTGGGCAATCATCTATGACATCTCCACCCCAGCTACTGAGTGATCCATTTCTGCAACTGCCAACTGCAACCTCGGTAAGAGTTGTTTGGTTTACTGAATTTGCTGGTTCCGAACATATACAGTCACCTATGGTCATCGCAATTCCTCTGTCGTTGCAACCACTACTAAACTCAGCCGGATGCGTGAAGATCAAGATTCTAGAGTAGGTCACAATCAAAATCAGTACACAACAATGCGCGATATCTGGAGGCATGAAGCCAGAAGTTACTGGGCTAACTCCTGGCAGTACTGTTCCTTACAGGAGTGACGGTATGCGAGAAGATGGTGAGACTGTTAGCAGCGCTCAGTTCAGTTTAGCATCCTCGCCGACACCAAACACTCCCCTAAAGATTCTGCTGACTTCTGATCTCAACTCAAGCCGATGACTGCTGCTAATCTTCAGAAGGTAGTCGAAACTGTGGGACGAGTAAACGCAGTTTCTTTGCTGGTGATTTGGTGAATGTCCCGATCCTCGGAATGGTTTGATGACAATCGTGGTGGTGCTTTCTTTCCATGTCTCCAAGGTCGTGCCAAGCGTGAATTAGATAAAAATGGGATTAAGACTATCTACAAAGGTGGTGAAATTATCCAACACGCCCCAATGTTTACGGCAATCGGCAATCATGAGGTGATGGGTCGTGCTAAAAGTGGCAGTTTGAATGATCAGTTTGAGGATGCTATTCCCCGCGACGTTGCTCAACAAATTTATCAGCGCAAATTTGGAGCCTTGAAGTCGAATAACGCTGAGTAATGTGAATAGCCGCTGGCTAAAGGACAATTCCTTTAATACTGATACTTACGAGGAGATTTTCACGCTACCCGAAAGCAATCAAGGTGAGGCTTACTATGCAGTTACTTTCGGTGATGTGCGCTTAGTGGTACTTTACGCAACAAATATCTGGCGATCGCTAACAACCTAGATGCAGAGACTAAAGGCAAGTACCAAGAACGAAGCCAAGACTTGAACAATTCAGATGAATGGGGGTATGGACAGCATATTTTTGAGGCGATTACTCCTGGTAGTACCCAGTACAACTGGATGCAGCAAGAACTCAATAGTCCTCAATTCCAACGAAGCAAAATACAAAGTTGTCATGCTGCATCATCCGCCCCATTCTCTCGGTGACAACATTGTTCCTCCCTATACTGATCCTATTCAGGTAATTGACCGCAACAAGGATAAGAGTATTAAGGCAGTGCGTTACGAGTACCCGAAGCAGGCAGATTACATCATTCGTGATGTTGTACCACTGTTAGAGGCAGCTAATGTGCAGCTTGTATTCTACGGGCATTCACATTTGTGGAACCGCTTTGTTAGCCCCAATAAAATGCATTTTCTAGAAACTTCTAATGTTGGTAACTCCTACGGTGCTTATATGGGTAACAAGCAGCGAGAAGTGCCAACTGGCTATAGGGATGACTATGTTGTAACGGGTGATCCTACGAGCTAGAGCCGATAGTACCGACAATTGCACCCTTGCTAGCTAAGGGCGGTAAACCATTGCCTTATGTTGCAAGTAATGATATCACTGTTTTCAGCATCTTCGACACGGCAGGCTGGTACGGTGAGCAGCTATCGTTTTGACACGCAGGAACCGAAATCAGAGGTTGTCAAGTTTGACGAGTTTAGGTTGAAATAGAACGGTTTCGCAGTTGCCTACTAGCCCAACTACAATTATCTTGGCTTTGCTTCGATTCTTGCAGCTAATAATGTCAGGAGTTACGCAGTTGGACGCAGTAATGTCATTCTGAGCGGTAGCGAAGAATCTGGGAGATCTTCACTGCGTTCAGCATGACATTCAACTGCGTAACTCCTAAATATTATAACCTTAAGGAATGCAGCTTTTGAGCAATGAAATTGCGATTAGTTGGCAAAACTTCAACATCTGCATCTACTTTTAGTTAGAAGTATAATGATTGCTATATATCTCAAAAAGCGCCCTTAGACTGTAAAGACCTGTTGCAGATCTGTCAAAAATATTTAGAAATCGTCTACAACACAGTCAGAGCTTAAATCTAAAACTTTAAGAAAATCTTGAGGTAAATGTCATGGATAATTTCCGCAAATATCGTATTGCCTGTACCCTAACGTTTGGCGATATCTATGGTCAAATCATTATTTGGCTAATCACTATTGCCTTGAGTTTGGCTTCGGCAATGGCAATGATGGGTGCCAGACGACCTTACTACGCCTTAGCTACTGTTGGACTGATTATATTGCTGTCGCTACCCTTCTTGCTTTTTGCTTTTGTGACTACATTGTTCAATCACATCGAGCTAACTGCTGTAGATGCACAGACAAAAATGGAACCTATGCCTGGTAATGTATCCCAACAACAGCCTGTAGAAGCAACGAGCTGAATGTGGGAGTAAAGTAACAAATTCTTGTCTAATCCTAGTTTTAATCTACAGCCTGAAAATCTCTGAAACTTCCTTGTCTTTTGGTAGGGAAGTTTTTATATAAGATATGACAGAAATTTTAGATAGCAAAAGATCATGCTAGAACACGACATTATCATTGTTGGGGGTGGCTTAGCTGGATGTCGCGCGGCGGTTGAAATTGCTCGAACTGACCCTAGCCTAAATGTAGCTTTAGTCGCCAAAACTCACCCGATTCGTTCCCACTCAGTCGCTGCTCAAGGTGGGATTGCCGCGACGCTAAAAAATGTAGATTCGGCTGACAGTTGGGAGGCTCATGCGTTTGATACAGTCAAGGGTTCTGACTACCTAGCAGACCAAGATGCAGTAGAAATTCTTACCCGCGAAGCTCCAGATGTGGTAATTGACTTGGAACACATGGGGGTGCTGTTTTCCCGCTTGCCAGATGGTCGCATTGCTCAACGTGCTTTTGGCGGGCATTCCCACAACCGCACTTGCTATGCGGCAGACAAAACAGGTCATGCCATTTTACATGAACTAGTTAATAATTTGCGGCGGTATGGTGTGCAGATTTACGACGAGTGGTATGTAATGCGCTTGATTGTTGAAGATGCTCAAGCGAAGGGTGTGGTAATGTACCGCATCTTGGACGGGCATCTGGCTGTAGTCCGAGCGAAAGCGGTGATGTTGGCGACAGGTGGTTATGGTCGGGTCTACAACACTACTTCAAATGACTATGCCTCGACTGGGGATGGGTTGGCAATGACAGCGATCGCTGGGCTGCCACTAGAAGATATGGAGTTTGTCCAATTTCATCCCACTGGGTTGTATCCAGTTGGTGTGCTGATTTCCGAAGCAGTGCGCGGCGAAGGAGCGTATCTAATTAATAGTGATGGCGATCGCTTTATGGCTACCTATGCTCCTAGTCGGATGGAATTAGCTCCGCGTGATATTACTTCCCGCGCGATCGCTTGTGAAGTGCTTGCGGGTCGCGGCATTCATCCCGATGGCAGTGCTGGTGGTCCTTTTGTCTATCTTGATTTACGTCATTTGGGTCAAGAAAAAATTATGAGCCGAATTCCCTTTTGCTGGGAGGAAGCTCATCGGTTAGTTGGTATTGACGCTGTGCATCAGCCAATTCCGGTAAGACCAACAGTTCACTACTCTATGGGTGGGATTCCTGTTAATACAAATGGTCAAGTACGCAGCGGTACTGAAAGTTTAATTGATGGCTTCTTTGCTGCTGGGGAATCTGCCTGTGTTTCAGTGCATGGAGCAAATCGGTTGGGGAGTAATTCTTTATTGGAGTGTGTTGTTTATGGACGCAGAGTTGGAGCTTTCGCGGCACAATTTGTGCAAAATCGCAAGTTACCGCTTATAGACGAGCAAAGCTACGTTAACGAGGCGCAACAACAGATTCAAGCGCTGCTGGAGCAACCAGGACAGTACCGAATTGCCCAAGTCCGTGATGCTTTTCAAGATTGCATGACTAAGCATTGCGGCGTTTTTCGGACTCCAGAATTAATGCGTCAGGGATTGCAACAATTACAACAGCTACAACAGCAATACCAGCAAATATATTTAGATGACAAGGGTAGCTGCTGGAATACAGAAGTTATCGAAGCTCTAGAATTACGCAGCTTGATGGTTGTAGGGCGGATAATTTTGACATCGGCTCTGAATCGCCAAGAAAGTCGTGGCGCTCACTTTCGGGAAGATTACCCTAACCGAGACGATGCCGATTTCCTCAAACACACAATGGCTTACTATTCACCCGCTGGCATTGATCTCCAGTATCGCGCAGTAACTATTACTTTGTTTGAGCCGCAAGAACGCAAGTATTGAGATAAAAAATTAACGAGACTAGTATGACTTACAATAGTGATCCCGAAGGGGCAAGCCGCCAAAAGCGGCATCGCCTTGACAGAATTGAAGCTACTCTAGAAGCTATCTCTTACTGTGTAGACTCCAACGCTAAAGCAATTGAAGCTAATAGTGCAGCAATAGCAGCTAATCGTGAAGCAATTGCAGAAGTTGACCGCACTCTATCTGAGGCTATTGGCAGAACACTTGGAGTAGTTGAAACACTGGCTCAGACTGTAGCAGATAGTAGAGAGGAGTTTGAAGAGTACAAGCGTAGGAACGATGCCAATACGGTTAGGTTAAGCTCTAAGCAGTATTGAGTACAGAAAAGGTGAGTGTTTCAAGTTTGACTCCTGCTCCCTTGTGTATGGGTTTCTTGAAGGAAACTTAGCTCTAGTTTTTTTTACGACACGGAGTTACTTCTTCTTTCCGGTTCAGGAATCTGCTCATCAAAATTTCCTCACAAGCCAAGAAAAAAAGGTGTTTCTTCTGGCTGCAAACGCTGGAATTTCGGAACCGCCCGACGGACAATATTAAGTGTCCCAGTAAAGCTCAATCGTAAAGGGGACATTTGAGCGCCATCGGCAACTTGGAACATTGAGCGTACAGCCCAATGCCCCAATCAACCAGCCATATACTTCCTGAACAACTTCACGGGGATTTAGAGAACGAATTGGAGTTTTGCGCCTCAATAGGTGCGGACTTTCATCAATGGTACTTTCGACTTCCCAACGTCGATGATATTCCGTTGCCAACACTAAAGCAGGGGTAATATTCGTTAAACTGGTAATCAATCGGTAGATTTGTGTTTCGGCATCGGTATCAGTAGTGTACTCAATGACTCTTACCATCATAGGAGTGGCACCTTTTTCTTTGATTTCCCATCCGGTGCAATCCAACTCAAATAGGAACCATCCTCTAAAACTTTCACCACCTGAAATTTGACATTCTTCGGCACTCGTCCCAAGTAATGACATTTTTGGGCAAGAGTTGCTTCGACCATGCGATAAGAATGTAGCCCTCTGTCCCACATCAGTAACATTCCTTGTGTTACCGACCGTAACAGCTTTTTTACTCTGACCCGCTCACCCATGCGGTATGGACACGATGCATCAACAATTAGATGTGTTCCGGCTTCAATCAATAACACCAAACCTACTTTTGGAAAAGCAGCTCTAGTTCCAGGGCGGCTTGCTGGATATCCAAAAACTCTGGCATTTGCCTCCGTATCCGGTATGTCGAACACTGTTCCATCCACTGCCATTATTCGCAGTCCTCCCAGAAAGCCCCTGGTGTATTCTCTGTAGCTAATGGACGCACTAATAGATGAAAAAGACGGCTCATTACCTGCGAACCAATACGTTGTCTTGCTTCGCTAATTGATGATTTACAAGGAACTCTCCAATACTTACCCACTTTCACCCAAGCTTCGCTTAAACCATCAACTAAATTTTTCAGTACTGTTCTCATTGATGCACCAGACCACAAGCTCATTGCAATAACGAGACAGACCACCAGATGAGATGGTAAAGCACGTTTACGCTCTTCATCACTATGTGTACTTGTATCGCTTGCTCAATAACTGCTGATGGAATAGCCGTTTCTTAAGCTTTGAATACTATACCTGATTCGACCACAGGTGATATCACTGAGAATTCCTTAAGTTGCATTCCTGCTCAGTACGCTTGGGGGACAATCATCAGTTTACCCGGTTTTTGGGCTTAACCTAACCGTATTGTGCACAATGCTATCCAAGCTGCGATTAATGCCTCCCTGGAGCGACAAGATCGGATTCTTGACTATCTCATGCACCGCAATGGTAACAACCAGCAATAATTGAACTAGAGCAATCAAGCAGCAGCTTGCTTTTGCCGCATTCTGACCAATAGTCCATGCTTGGGGGCAAAAATCATAGCAGCGACAAAGAATAATGTTTGCAACACAACAATGCAACCTCCAGTTGCCGCATCTAGGTAGAAGCTAATATACGTGCCCAGAACGCTTGACAATACTCCAGAAGCGATCGCCAGAAGCATCATATAATCAAACCGATCACTCAACAAGTATGCCGTTGCCCCTGGCGTAACCAGCATCGCCACCACCAGAATAATGCCAACCGTTTGCAATCCTGCCACAGCCGTTAACGATAGCAGCGATAGTAACGTGTAGTACAGCATACCCGTGTTCAAACCAATGGAGCGAGCATGAGTTGGATCAAAACAAAACAGCAGCAAATCCTTGCGAAGAATCGCAATTGTAACAAACGTGATAGCACTAATGATCAGAGTTTGAATAATATCTTGATCAGAAATTCCCAAGACATTGCCGAACAGAATATGAGTTAAATCAATGTTACTTGGAGTTTTGGAAATCAACACCAAGCCAAGCGCAAAGAATCCGGTGAAGACAAGCCCAATCACGGTATCTTCCCTAATTCGTGTCTTTTCCTTGATATATCCAATGGCAATGACTGAACTCACTCCAAAAACAAATGCTCCAATCGCAAACGGAATATTAAGAATGTAGGCAATCACAACGCCTGGCAGAACTGCATGGGAAACCGCATCACCCATCAGTGCCCAGCCTTTGAGGGTCATATAGCAAGACAGCACAGCACAGACTACTCCCACAACCATACTCACCAAGACCGCTTTAACCATAAACTCATGCTGAAGCGGCAGTGTAAACCAATGCAGAATATCCATTACAGAGCCTCCTTTGGGGAACGGGCAAGCTGACTCTTATTAAGTGACAGGTCGCTGATCGCACCGCCAAACGTTTGCGAAAGATTATCCTCAGTAAACACTTCAGAAGTATCGCCGTATGCCAAAATCGTGCGATTAATCAAGATCACCTGATCGCAAAACGTTGTGACAGAAGCGAGATCATGGGTAGAAATCAAAATCGTGTGTCCCTGCTGCTTTAGATCCAGCAGAAGATCGATCATCGTTTTTTCAGTTTTGATATCTACGCCAGTGAAGGGTTCGTCCAATAACAACACCGTTGCCTGTTGGGCTAAAGCACGAGCAAGGAAGGCACGCTTTTTCTGTCCACCGGAAAGCTCCCCAATTTGGCGATCGCGAAACTCACTCATCTGCACCCGCTCCAAACTTTCCCGCACCACCCGTTTATCCTTCAATCGGGGAATTCGCAGGACATTCATATACCCATAGCGCCCCATCATCACCACATCCCACACACTCACCGGGAAGTTCCAGTCCACCTCTTCTGCCTGAGGTACATACGCCACCAGGCTAGACTTTTGCACTTTGTGGATGGGCAGTCCCTTAATCAGCACTCGCCCCGTTACTGGCTTAACAAACCCCATAATTGCCTTAAACAAAGTTGATTTTCCGGAACCATTCATACCGACCAATCCGTAGATTGAGCCAGTCCTTAGTTGCAGGTTTGCCCCATGCAGTGCCACCTTGTTGTGATAAGCAACTGTCACGTTTTCTACTTCAATGCAGATAGATTCACTGGTCGTCATTTCCTTATCCTTCATCGTTATTCCTTACCTCCCCTGCAAGCCATTAATAAGGGTTGTCACGTTACGCTCCATCAGCTTAAGGTAAGTGGGTGCGGGACCATCCGGTCCAGAAAGAGAATCTACGTAAAACACGCCACCAAACCTCGCGCCCGATTCTTTGGCAACTTGTCGTTGGGCTTCGTCATTCACCGTACTCTCGCAAAACACTGCGGGAACTTGATTTTCCTTCACCACTTCAATCACTTTGGCAGTTTGTTGTGGTGTTCCCTGCCGCTCAGCATTGACGGGCCACAAATACAATTCCTTGAGACCGTAATCACGAATGATGTAAGAAAATGCCCCTTCGCACGTTGCCATGTATCGCTGGTTTGGAGGCAATGTTGCTAGCTCTTTTTGCAGCTTTTGATCTAGTTCTTTAATCTTTTCACTGTATGTTTTGGCGTTGGCATTGTAGGTGTCGGCATTTTGCGGATCGAGATCGACCAATGCTTTGCGAATATTCTCGACATAGATCAACGCATTTTGTGGCGACATCCAGGCATGGGGATTGGGCTTGTTTTTGTAAGCATCCTCAGCAATTTCAACCGACTGAATCCCTTCAGTCAAGGTAATATGAGGGACTTCAGGCAAGCTGTTGTAGAACTTCTCTGCCCACCGCTCTAAATTCAACCCGTTGTCCAAAATTAGGTCAGCTTCCTGTCCTCGCACTAGGTCACTGGGAGTGGGTTCATATCCATGAATTTCCGAGCCAATCTTTGTAATGGATTCAACAATCGCCTTATCTCCAGCAACATTCTGCGCCATATCTGCTAGCACCGTGAACGTAGTCAGGATGACCTTCTTTTCCTGATTTCTTTGGGCAGTCGTGCTGGTTGTCTCAGTTAGAGAACTGCTTTGAGTTTGGGAGTTGGGAGGGGTAGAGTTACAACCGCTCAACCAGAGTAGGAGAGCCAAAGTTGCGAGAAGGGATGCTTGACTAGGCGATCGCTCTAATTTGCTCCAGTAACCACGTTTTATCATTTGCGTCCCATCGCACTTTTTCATTTTATTTTCATTATTACAACAGGCGTGCTAAAAATGAAAGAAATATGAAAGATAAGTTTCTGTAGGTTAATAGACCTGCGGAGGAAAACCACTTAAACGACGAGGTGCAGCATGACGTATTATCGAGCGACCGTTTTAGCTCTAATGGCGGGATTGATCATCTGCGTAAATAGCTGAATTGACCCGCACTGGCGGTTCAGACTGATGCCGCAATCCCAAAAATCAAAATATTGCCCAATCCCACGGTTGAAACGGTAGTCACACAGGAACGGGAATACAAATCCAAGCAACTGGAAAAAATTAAGAAGCTGGCGGGGGATGTGTCAGTTCTGCGCGATCGCCTTGCAGGCTTTCAACTACTGATTGAGAACATGTACCTAGGTAGCTTGTACTCTATCCAATGACAGATGTATAATGACTCAGCAATGAAGGGGAGTAGCTACTGGCTTCATAAGTAAGTCAGTCCGTCTGAATCAACATACTGGCGACAAAAGCCTGGTTCAGGTGACAAATTAGCAATTAGCTTAATTGACTCGTTAGTTGCCACGCCTAGTGGCATAAAGAGACACAACAAAAGGCTAACAACTATTTGGGAGTGAGACCTTCACTGAGTTCACAACATGAAAATGTGAGCTTGGTGAAGTATTATGACTCTCATCAAGCTCAATCACAAAAGTTATTTAATTTTTGAGGAGCTTGCCCACATTGCTGTCAGCTTTCACTGCTAGTTTGTTACTAGTTGGGGTTTCAGAGCTAGGAGATAAAACCTTTTTTATCGCCGTAATTTTGGCTACGCGCCACTCGCGACGGCTAATATTTGCAGGTGTGCTAGCGGCTCTAGCTACAATGACGGTACTTTCTGTGCTGATGGGAGAAGCGGTGTCTGTACTGCCATCAGTCTATATTCATTACGCAGAAATTGTTTTGTTTGCTGGCTTCGGTGTCAAGCTGCTGTACGAAGCTAGTCGAATGCCTGCTGCTTCGTGTGGTGCAGAAGTGGTACTAGAGGCAACAGAAGTGGTGGAGAAAGCTGAATTTAAATCGCTTGAAGAACAAACTCCAATAGAGATTTTTTTAGAAGCGTTTGTTCTGACATTTTTAGCAGAGTGGGGCGATCGCACTCAATTTGCTACCATTGCCTTGGCAGCACACAATAATCCAGTGGGAGTGACAATCGGTGCTATTCTTGGTCACACAATTTGTACGGCGATCGCTGTGATCGGAGGCAGAATGTTAGCAGGGCGAATTAGCGAACGCACCCTTACAGGTGTAGGGGGATGCCTCTTTCTCGTCTTCGGTATTGTTACCTGGTTAGAAGGCTGACTATCCTCCTAGTAGCTAATTGCTGATATTATCTCTAATTCAATCATCTTACAAAGCTAGCTGCAAGTTAGGCACCTTGTCTTCATCAGGGCATTTTTGGCTAACTACATTAAAACCACCAGCGCCTAAAACCGACAAAAGACAGAGAAATTAGGCATAAGCGCTGATCTAACAGGACAAATAGCAGGATTTACCCTATGAAGCACCCTGTATCCCCTAAACTAAAGGCAGATACCTTCATTCGACCAGTTCAGGAGGGTGGACTTTGACTGAAACCAATAATTTACCCTCGCTCCAAGAATTCTCACGTAGAGAACTGCGAGACTTGGTGCGCTTGCAGCTGCAAGCGCTGCTGGAACAAGGTGACTTGCAAGGAGCCAAAGCTATCTTGGTTCCAGTACAGCCTGCGGATATTGCTGAAGCAATTGAAGGCTTACCAGAAGCGATCCAAGCCCTTGCCTTCCGCTTGCTCTCCAAGAGCGAGGCAATCGAGGTTTACGAATATCTTGATTCCAGTGTGCAGCAGGCGTTGATTGAAGAATTTAAGCGTCAGGATGTCCTCGATATTGTAGATAAAATGTCGCCTGATGATCGAGTGCGATTATTTGATGAGCTACCAGCAAAAATCGTTAATCGTCTGTTGGAACAACTTAGCCCAACTGAACGCCAAGCTACTGCCCAACTATTGGGTTACGAACCCGACACTGCTGGGCGAATCATGACACCAGAGTTAATTTCTCTAAAAGAAAGCTTTACAGTAACTCAAGCACTAGAGCGAATTCGCCGTTTAGCCAATGTTACAGAAACAATTTATTACCTTTATGTCACTGATGCCGCCCGTCGATTAACCGGAACTTTGTCACTCCGAGAACTAGTAACAGCCCAACCCCAGCAATCAATTGGCGAAATCATGACTCGCGAGGCTGTGTTTGTTTACACAGATACAGATCAAGAAGAAGTGGCGAGGTTAATTCAGCGGTATGACTTTCTTGCTGTGCCAGTGGTCGATCGAGAGCAACGTCTTGTCGGTATTGTTACTGTTGATGATGTAATTGACATTCTAGAGCAGGAAACCACCGAGGATATTTATGCTGTTGGTGGTGGTGTGCAGTCCGGAGGTGACAACTATTTTCAAACTGATCTACTAACTGTTGCCCGGAAGCGAGTTGTATGGCTCTTTGTGTTACTTCTAACTAATACAGTTACAGGCACAATTATCAAAGGTCAAGAAGATATTTTACAAAAAGTTGTCACCTTAGCAGCTTTTATTCCTTTACTTGTCGGTACTGGCGGCAATGTGGGTGCTCAGTCCTCAACAGTGGTAATTCGAGGGATGAACACGGATGAATTTAGAGGAATGAAGCCAATTCAGATAATTGGGCGCGAAGGAATTGCTGGAGCATTACTTGGCTCAATGTTAGGTATAGTAGCGACAATCTGGGCTTTCTTCCTGCAAAAGAATTTGTCGGTGGCTGTAGCAGTGGGAGTGAGTCTATTAGCAATTTCTGTTTTGGCATCTGTATCTGGTTCAACGCTACCGTTTTTGTTTCGGCTACTGCGTTTAGATCCAGCCTTAATGTCAGCACCATTTATTACCACCGCTGTTGATGTCTTGGGTGTTTTAATTTATTTCTCTTTAGCGCGGCTGATTTTGGGGTTGTAGATTGTAACAGGATCGCTACACCTAAAGCTCAGATAGCGTATCCGGTGCAACTATTTCGCCAGTACCAATTTGTAATAGCATCTCCTGGTCAGTAATCAACTCACTAAGTTCTTTAACTTGTAAATTCATTTGCTCACAAGCTTGCTTTAGTTCTCGCGCAAAGGTGTTTAAATCTTCACCATAGCCGCACTGATAGGCAGCAGTTTCAATGCCCTGCTTGGCGTTGGCTCTGGCACAGTCAACTAAATCCGTGCCTTGCAGTGGTGTAGGGGATGCCATAGCTTGATTACTTGTGATCAACTTTTAGGTATTGGTTGTTAGAATATCAACCGCTGAATACACGCTGCATCCTTCTTGTGGAATACGGTGTGGGTGCGTAGGCGTAGCTCGCCGTAGGCATCGCCTCATCCGCTGTCCTTAACCTTTGGCATAGTTATGATGTTGCCAATACTTGTAAGCACCATGTGCCAGAGTGACGACACCAGTAACAATAGCAGATTCATCAACTGCAAACTGGGGATGGTGCAGCGGGTAGTTGATATGGTATCTTTGTATCCTCCCAAGCGAAACATTGCACCAGGAGCGTGTTCTAGATATAGGGAAAAATCTTCCGAACCCAGAGAAGGTTCTGGTAAAACTTGGACGCGATCGCTACCCCAGGCTTCTTCAAGCCGCTGTCTGCAACAACTGGGACAGGGCTAGGTCATTTTGGACACCTGGTGTGCCGGGACGGTAGTTAACTTGATAACGAGCGCCGTAACACTCGCAGATATTGGCGACGATTTGGGAAATCCACTTGGGTAGATTTGCTCGTGTTTCTGGATGGAGCGATCGCACAGTTCCGCGCAATGTCACCTGATCTGCAATTATATTTGGCTCTTCCACCATTAATCTGCCCAATACTCAGCACCATTGGGCGTAACGGATTTTGGGTGCGACTAATTGCTTGCTGAAGTGTCGTAATTACTTGAGATGCGATCCAAATAGCATCAATTGCTTCATGAGGCCGCGCTCCATGCCCCGATTCCCCCATAATAATAATTTCTAAGTCATCCGCCGCCGCTGTCAAGGCTCCGTAGCGGATACCGATTGACCCTGCTGGGATCGAGGGATAAACGTGCAAAGATAAAATTGCTGTAACTTTTTCCATCACTCCATCTTCAACCATCCAACTGGCTCCTTCAGCAGTCTCCTCGCCTGGCTGAAACAAAAAGCGTACATTCCCGCGCAACTCATCTGTTAGCCGAGATAGTACCATTGCCGTTCCCAGTCCCACCGTAGTATGGACATCATGACCACAAGCGTGCATAATTCCTGGTTCACGAGAGGCAAAATCTAAGACTGTGTGCGTTCTTGAATCGGCAGGGCATCCATATCGGTGCGAATTGCCAACAATCCGCGATCGCTACCAGTCCCTTGCACTTCTCCGACAACACCAGTTTTACCCACCCCTTCTCGGACATGGACACCGTTTGCAGACAGAACACCAGCAACAAATGCAGCTGTTTGGTACTCATGACCACTTAATTCTGGGTGACTGTGGAGATGGCGGCGGATTTCAATCAGGCGAGGCGCTAGTTTTGTTGCTAAATCTTTGATCCGGGTGAGCATTGATAAATTAGTTAATACGCTTTTACCCCATGATAAAGAATTGTTAAACAAACAAAAACCATTATCGCCAATAAATACATCCAAGTAATTTTATTACGGCGCGGGTACGTTTAGCAGTAGCTTGAGTAACGTTGCTAGCAGCATCACAGGCGTCTCTTAAGGAAACGAGGTTTAGTTACTACTCACTGAACTCAGGGCAGTAATATTTAGTAGCCAAGCTGTTGATCACAGATACATTAAAAATACTTGCTTTTTCAAAGGTTTCACTGGCTTGATTTTGTTGAATTTCATCTAAAGAAAGCCCTGCTTTTAATTCATTGCAGACGCTTTTTGCCTCAGTGATGCTTTGTTCTGGTGATTTTTTAGCTCTTGCTAGCAACTTATCACGCACATCTGGATATTTCATTACGGTGCGCTCGTAGTCTTTGTTAAATGCTTGGTCACTTTTACAACCGCCGTTATTACAGGCAATGTAGATTCTTTAATTTTGCACACCGACTCTGACAGGTCTATAACCTGACCCGACTGGGTAGTCATAAAGCAAGCATAATCTGCTTCTTGAGGGCGCCTGCGGGTACTGGTATAAAAGAAATGACAGTAGCAGATAAGACAGCACCTAAACGTAAGAATTTCATTGCGTCACCAATATATATGTTCTTTACTTAGTAATCCCAAATGGGGAGACAAACTAACATAGAAACGAAAAAACGGAGATGCGTACGTCTTAGCAATGTAGCAAACTTATGCTTTAAAGGCGCAGCGTTCTTACAATTAGTAAATCTTAACAAGCGCATTACCGGAGGGATTTGCAGTTTGAGATAATTACCAATATTGGCGATCCTCTGTGACAACACCATTGGGCATGGTTGTTAGTCTGAATTTGGCACCACGGAAGTTGGTAAAATGCATCGTTGCACCGCGTAAATTTGCTCCCTCTAGGTTCACAGCAATAAGACCAGCACGACTCAAATCAGCATTTTCTAGGTTGGCAGATTTTAGATTGACACCCGTCAAACTTGCGTCAATCAATGTCGCACGACTTAAGTCTGCAATCTCTAGATTTGCACCGCTGAGGTCAGCACGCTCCAAATTGACCTGAGACATATTGGCTCGATTCAGGTTGGCATCTCGCAGGTTTGCGCCGACAAAACTAAGATTAAGTTCGTTTAAGGGAGCGTCGCTCAAGTCACACCTGGGACAGACACCTGTTGCCTTCAACTGTTCCAAGTCTTGCGGGCTGTAAGCTTTGGCTGGAGCTATCAACCATAGAGATAGCACAACTGTAGCGATAATTCTAAGTTTCATTTTTTTGACTCGGTTATTGAGGGCTGTCAATTTTAGCATCGCCATTTTCAACTCGAACGGCAACTGCCTAAAGCTGATAAAATGGCAAATTATAGCGAAAAATGATTAAATTAATCGATAATTTGAGCGAAAAAATTAAAAATATTAGAATGATTTTATACCTTATTCCTATGTATTATCCAGGCTATTCTTTAAATTGACGCAGAGCCAGAAGATGTGTTCCACTTTAGTCAGTCAACCACACATCAGCGCCAGCCTAAAAAGCGCAAGAAAGGCACAACCAAGTAGTAACTCACCCCTAGCCAGAAGCTAAGTGCAATGCTCATAAAACAAAAAAAAGCTGTATATACCCACAATTCAAGCCAACTGGGTTGAAGTTCCAGGTGAAATAAAGAAGTTGGGAAAAAATTTAAACTAGCCATACCCGCAAAAAGGGTAGTAGTGCCAGCGCTGACGCGATAACAGCATGAACCAGTAATGACTCGGTAGACCCAAACCAGCGTGTAATCAGGGCAACCGCAACTACAATCAATCCCATTACAGACTCTACGCCACCATCAGGCGTTACTCGCAAAACCAACCAGCCCAATCCATAACCCACTAGCCCCATTAACATTGCAACCAAATACCGCCGCCGCTGACCAAAACCCCTGCTGCTGTTAGCCCCCAGGCAGTTCCCAACCCAGCAAACATAAAGATGAGCATCTCTGAACCTACATTAATTTGAGGATCTAGAACTAGTCGAGATAATTGCTGAGAAAAAGCAGCAACTTTAGCACCTAATGGCGACCAATGCAACCTCGCTAAGACAAACCCAGTTAGAGTGCTGACACACGCAGCGAGCGTGGCAAACTCAGCACCATTGCCCAAATCGTATCCCGGCAAGCTTGTACTAGATGGACTATAGCTCTCAGTAAGAAAAGAGTAGTCTGAGAAATACCTTTGCTAAAGACTGAAATAACTACCCAGCACCAATCCAAACAAGTTTGCGTCAGACGGCTAATCGACTTGAAGCAAACCCTGCTTTACAGATGTCTGCGCTAGTTAGACGCTCCTGAATTGCGGTAGCGGTTGCTGGTCGTTGGCTGGGATCTTCTTGCACCAGTTGATCCAATAAATCTGCAAAATCTGGATATCTGGATTGATTGAAACTACAGTACGCCATTGTAGTCCAGTTGTCGATTTCCAATTCTGGGGGATAAATGCCTGTTAGTAATTGAATCATCGTCCGACCTAGCGCATAAAAATCGCTAGCTGGTCCCACGCTCCGCCCCACAATTTGCTCTGGGGGACTATAGCCGGAAGAAAATAACCGCGTTGAGCTAGCCTGACGTGACAAGACGGAACCAATTTTCGCTCCACCAAAATCAATTACTACAAGCTGCCCTGTTGTGTCACGCAGCATCAAATTAGAGGGTTTAAGGTCACGGTGAATAATTTTGCGGGTATGCAACTCTTGTAAAATCTCTACCGCTTGTTTGAACCAACCCCTTACCCATGCCTCTGGACAACCTTGGGGATGCTGCTC
Source organism: Chroococcidiopsidaceae cyanobacterium YX2bin18 (assembly GCA_030446505.1). Classification (GTDB taxonomy): domain Bacteria; phylum Cyanobacteriota; class Cyanobacteriia; order Cyanobacteriales; family Chroococcidiopsidaceae; genus JAHHHE01. Next base: position 43,584 of record JAUJND010000033.1, read on the forward strand.
CAAAATCTCCTGTAGTGTCTGACCGTTAATTTTTTCCATGATTAAACAAGGCAGTTGACGCTCTTGTTTGTTATCCCTTACCAGGAAATAACCATCAGGCTCGACTCTAGGTACACCTGGATGCCGCAGACTCGCTAAAACAGCTGCTTCTTGCTCAAACAACTCTAGTGCTTTTGCTGAGGGTTCTATCAAAACCTTGAGCACCCGCTCTGTTTCCGTTACCAAATCCCAAACTGTGTAGATCGTGGCAAACCCTCCCGCGCCCAAACACTGGAGAGGAACGTAGCGATTTTTCAGTTGTAGTGATGCGCCACAACTGTTACAAAACTTATTTCCCCAAGTATGAGGATAGGGACGTGGGCAACCAGGACTAATACAATAAATTGTTGCAAGTTGAGGCACAACTAAATCAAGACATAAGCTCCACTAAATTCTACTTCCCCTACTCCCATGCAGACGGATAGCAGTCCTACTTAGTTAATTGTCTTTGCCTAATATCAGTGTCCATTCCAGGCGATCGGCAAGCTATGTTCAGAGGGCCAAGACCCCTGATTGGAATTGGTTCGAGTTTCTTCATCTAGCACTTTAACGACTTTATTGTAGATTTCTTCTGCCTGTTGCGGGGAATCGCCAATACTAGTCAATCCCAGCTTGCCGAATTCCGACAGACAGCCCATAAGATGAAAAACTGTACCAGTTTCAGTTCCCGTGTCAAAGTGCAGTCGATGATGGGCAATAATGTCCATTAAGTCATTTGGCAGCAGACCCTGATAACGCGCTTTTTGCAAGTTATCAGTGGCAATGTAGTATTTTGGTCGCCCCTGCTGACTGTAGAATAGTCCAGTGGAAAAGTCATAACGCCCATTGGTTAACAACTTAAGTGTCATGAAGGGATGGGTAGTACCACCCTTACGCAGATTTATTTCAATTGCTTGAAGATCCCACTGCGTATCACCTTGAACTGCAATAAAATCGACCCCAAAACGCTCTAAGACTCCTTTTTCTGCTAGTTTCTTGCCAACTTTCAATCCCAAGTCCTGTAACGGTAGTCGATAAGCTTCATCAGCAGGAAAGCGACAACCAAGATAGATTTGACCATCTGGTCCTCCCAGAATTTGATCGTGGGTAGAAAGGATTTCTACTTCGCCACTAGGTGTAATCCGACCTTGGACGCTGGGTGAGTACTTTACTTCTCCTTCGACAAACGCCTCAACAATTCCTCCTAATTCTGGCAAGCGGCTAGAAAAATTTGCCCAGTTTTCAGATTCTGATTGAAAGCTCATATGCTGGAAGGAATTGCCAATTGCTGCTAGCCGTTCTTCTGGCGATTTCCCTAGTGCTACTTTTTGCAGCGGTCTCAAATCTAGCAGGGCGTTGGCTTCTCCGGAAATTCCTTCATTGAGTTTAACTACCATGCGCTTTAATGTCGGTTGGCGTTCCCACAACTGCGCCACCTCTTGCGCTAATTCTTCAGCATTCCAAACGCTACTGCTGCCATCGGGATAAGATACTCCACTTTCAGCAAATATCTGCCGACTGCCACTCTTTGTACCCCAAATTTGTAGTTCTGGAGCAGCAGCATACAAAGGTATATTTAACCGGACAGACAATTCTCCTTCCCAAAATGAAGAATTATAGCAGATCATGTATGATTTGTCTAGGCGTAAAGCTTGCCGAATCCGCTCAATTAAACGGGGACGCTCTACAATTTTCTGAGTTAGAGGCTTGAGAGAGGAATCGTAAGTAGAAAGTAATAGCAAGCGATCGCGAGCATGAGAAAACGGAATCCCAGGCAATAGTTGGAGATAGTAATCAATAACGCTGGGATGCAGTGGCTGTGAGGTGACATAAATTAGCCGAGTTCGGGGGTTCTGCAAGCGAATTAAGCAAAACAGCAGACGCTCTTCATAGTGATCACAACCCTGAATTTTGAGTAATTCTCGCTGGTCTACGCTCAACGAGGGGATAACCAAAATATCTGCATCACTTTGGTCAAACAGTTCCGTGGTTTTCCAGCGATCGCGTAACTGAATTTGCAGATGTCGAAATGCCTCTATGCATTCAGATTCAGAGTCAGAATAATTTAAAGTTTGCATCGCCTCAGCCCACGCCCAATAACTGCGATCTTACTCTGGTCAATGTTTTGCGTAATATATACCTTGAGGAACAATCCTACTTCCTACTTCAGATAAAAATTTTAAGATTTATTATTATGCCAGAAAAGGGAATATAACAAGGCAATTTTTGGGTAACGTTTCTAAATTAAAGTAGCCAAAATAACAATATATAGCAAATTAGGTTACACCTGAAGACTGACCTCAGCTAATACCGCTTTCCACCTCTGGAGCGATAAAGTCTACTCCACGGGCAGATAAATTATTGCTTAGATAAACCCTAATATTGCCTGCATCGAGTAATTTCCTCCAGTTGAGTTAGTTCTAAAGGTGAGCCAACTTTTTGTTAAAGCATTCGACGTAGAAACACCTAAATTTGTCGCCGACAGTTCCTCACAAACTCAAAACAACCTTGGGTCAATCGCAGCGCCAGGGTTTAGTTTTAATAAGGCTTGTTAGTCGAGTTTTAATCCAGTAAACCAAGGAGATAATCTTATGCCAGAAGAATCACTACAACCACCACAGCATCAGGAGCAACAACCAGGTCGTGAATCAGAAATGACACCACAACCCAAGGCAGACGACCCTCAGTATCGAGGCAGTGGTAAGTTGCAGGGTAAAGTGGCACTAATTACAGGAGGTGATAGTGGTATTGGTCGTGCTGTGGCGATCGCCTTCGCTAAAGAAGGAGCCGATGTTGCAATTCTGTACTTGAATGAACACGACGATGCTAAACAGACGAAACAAATGGTGGAAGAGCAAGGTCGTCGTGCAGTAGCGATCGCTGGAGACATTGGGGACGAAAGCTTTTGTCAGCAAGCTATCCAACAAGCAGTGGATGAGTTTGGCAAACTTGATATTCTAGTAAATAATGCTGCTGAACAGCATCCTCAAGAAAGCATCGAGGACATCAGCGCTCAACAACTGGAACGTACCTTCCGTACCAATATTTTCTCAATGTTTTTCCTCACGAAGGCAGCGATGAAGCACCTGAAAGAAGGCAGCGCCATTATTAATACCACATCCGTAA